>NZ_DAHVHV010000027.1:0-28191 GCF_027317285.1 Ferrovum sp.
TGGCCCCACTAACCCTTCTGGTCCTCAACAGTGGGTCCTCTTCCCTGCGTGCCACCCTGTTTCAGGGAAGGGAAGGGGTTCGCCACTGGCATTTTTCCGGAACCACGGATCATGAAGGTCCGTTGCAGTCCCTGCTCAAGGATCTGGAGGGTCAGAGTCCGGATGGCGTGGTTCATCGACTGGTGCATGGGGGTGCCGTCACGGAGGTGGCCCGGGTGATCGACGGGGTGGAGCGAAATCGTCTCGAGGCCCTGGTGCCCCTGGCGCCGCTCCACCTGCCTGCCAATCTGAGGGGGGTGGACCTCTGCACGGCTCATTTTTCTGTCCCCCAGATCGCCTGCTTCGATACTGCATTCCATGCCACCTTGCCCGCCCTGGCCACGCGCTTGCCCATTCCTTCCCGTTTCCATCTGCGTAAATTCGGTTTTCATGGTTTGAGTTATGCCCACCTGGCGCGGCGCCTGCCCGAGGTGCTGGGTCCGCGGCGAGCCCAGGGAAGGATTGCGGGATTGCACCTCGGACAGGGGGCCAGTGCCTGTCTCATGCACCACCTGACGTCCGTTGAAACCACCATGGGGTACAGTCCGGCGGGCGGGTTGGTGATGGGAACCCGCAGCGGAGACCTGGACCCCGGGGTCATCCTGGCCCTGGGACTGGAGTTGACGTGGGATGAATTGACCCAGGTGGTTTACCATGAAATGGGCTTGTGGGCCCTATCCGGGGGAATCAGCGCCGACATGAAAACCTTGCTGGCGGACGGACGGGAAGAGGCCCGTTTTGCCGTGGAATTCTTTTGCCGGCGGATCGCTCAGAGCGTGGGCAGTATGGCGACCCTGCTGGGCGGACTGGATGCGCTGGTCTTTACCGGTGGCATTGGAGAGCACGCCGGCGTGGTTCGGTCGCTCATCGTGCAGTCCCTGGCCTTTCTCGGGTTTGCCCTGGACGAGAGCGCCAACCGGGAAAACGCCCCCCTCATTTCCACGGCACGGAGTCTTCCCGTTCTGATCATCCCCGCCGACGAGGAAGATCTGATGCGTGAGGTGGCGACACCGCTCTTCAGGCCCTGGCACTGAGGCAGGGGCATGGCCAATCTCCAGGAAATTCGGGGCAAGATCGGGACCGTACGGAATTTGCAGAAGTTGACGCGAGCCATGGAAATGGTGGCACGCAGCAAGATCGGCAAGATCATGATGCGCATGGAGGCAGCCCGCCCCTTTGGCGAGAAAGTGCGCATCATTGCCGCACACATGCACCACGCCCGTCTCGAATACCGCTCTCCCTATCTGGCGCGGCGCCTGCCCATGAAACGGGTGGGACTGATTCTGGTGACCACCGACAAGGGCATGTGCGGTGGTTTGAATACTCGTTTGTTTCGTCAGGTGGGGGAATATCTGAGGGAATGGAGCCGCAGCGGCGTGGCGCTGGAAGCGTGCGTGATCGGCAACCAGGGGCTGAGTTTCATGCGCCGTCTGGGGGTGCCGGTGGTCGCGCAGGTGGTGGGACTGGGAGATACGCCCGAGATGGAACAACTGGTCGGCCCCCTGGGCGTGGTCCTGAAGGACTTTCGGGAAGGTCGGATCGATGGCTTGTTTGTGGCCTATTCGCATTTTGTCAACGTGCTGGTTCAGCGCCCGGTGGTGGAGGCCTTGTTGCCGCTCTCGGGTGAGCGGCTGGGCGCGCCGGCGGGGTCCTGGGATTACCTGTACGAGCCGGATTCCCCCACAGTCGTGGACCGTATGCTCCGCCGTTATCTGGAAACCTCGATCTGGCTGGCGGTGGCGGAGAACATGGCATCCGAGCAGGGCGCGCGGATGATGGCCATGAAGGCGGCCAGTGACAATGCCCGGGAAGCCATGGAAGATCTGCAGCATCTCTACCACCGTTTTCGCCAGGAACAGATCACCCGTGAACTGGTCGAAATCACTTCCGGGGCGGCGGCGACGGGAGGGGTGGGGTGAAGCGGGTATTTCAGGTGGAGATCGTCAGCCTGGAACGACAGATTTTTTCGGGGCCGGCTTCCTTCGTGGTGATTCCCGGGGAACTGGGGGATTTGGGCATTCTGCCGGGCCATGCTCCGCTCATGGCGGAATTGCGTCCGGGCTGGGTCCGGGTGGATCAGGGAGATCCCGTGGCCGAAGAGCACTTTTATGTTTCCGGTGGTGCGGTGGAGGTACAGCCGGAACGGGTAACCCTGTTGCTCGATTTCGTCCTGACAGAGCGGGAAGGCCCGGGCCGGGAAGATCGGGATCTGCAGCAGGCGCGGGAGAACCTGTTGCGTGCACGGGTGTCGGCCCTCGAATATGCGCAGATGGAAGCGGCCCTCTACAAGGCCCTGAATGGCTTGCAGAGCGGGCAACACCCCCTGCGGCGCAAGAGAATCCGCTGAAGCGGGCGGTTCGGGCAGAAAAATCAGGTAAAATCCCGGGTTCTATTCAACCCTTCATCTTCAGTCGAAACGGATCATGAAATCTTCCGCCCTGCGTACGTGTTTCCTGCAGTTCTTCGCCCGGCATGGGCATACCATCGTGCCTTCCAGTTCCCTGGTGCCGGCCCATGACCCGACCCTGCTCTTCACCAACTCGGGCATGGTCCAGTTCAAGGACGTCTTTCTCGGCAAGGAGCAGCGCCCCTACACCCGCGCCACCAGCAGTCAGCGCAGTGTCCGCGCCGGGGGGAAGCACAACGACCTGGAGAATGTGGGGTACACGGCGCGTCATCATACCTTCTTCGAGATGCTGGGAAACTTCAGTTTTGGCGACTATTTCAAACGCGCAGCCATCGGGTACGCCTGGCAATTCCTGACGGAGGAACTGGGGTTGCCCAAAGAGCGTCTGTGGGTGACGGTTTACCATGACGATGAAGAGGCCGCCACGATCTGGCTCGACGAGATCGGCGTGGACCCCGCCCGTTTCACGCGCATCGCCACGGCGGACAACTTCTGGCAGATGGGGGATACCGGGCCCTGTGGACCCTGTAGCGAGATATTTTATGACCATGGCCCCGAAGTGGCGGGAGGGCCGCCGGGATCGGCCGAGGCTGATGGTGATCGGTACATCGAAATCTGGAACCTGGTGTTCATGCAGTTCAATCGCGACGAACGGGGGGTGCTGCATCCCTTGCCACGTCCTTCGGTGGATACGGGAATGGGGCTGGAACGGATTGCGGCGATCCTGCAGGGCGTGCACAGCAACTACGAGATCGACCTGTTTCGTGACCTGATTGCGGCGGCCCAGCGTCATACGGGGGCTCCAGACCCTGCCAGCCAGTCCCTGCGCGTCATTGCCGACCATATCCGGGCCTGCGCCTTTCTGGTGGTGGATGGCATCATTCCGGGCAACGAGGGACGGGGGTATGTGCTGCGCCGCATCATTCGGCGCGCCATTCGCCATGGTTATCGACTGGGGCAGAAACAGCCCTTCTTCTACCGTTTGGTGGAGGATCTGGTGGCGGTGATGGGAGAGGCTTATCCCGAACTGGTGGCGGCACAGGAGCGGGTCAAGGCCGTACTCCTGCAGGAAGAGGAACGTTTTTCCGAAACGCTCGAGCATGGCTTGGCGGTGCTGGACGAGGCCCTGCGCCTGAACGCCGAGCATCTTTCTGGCGAGGTGATCTTCCGCCTGGCGGATACCTATGGCTTCCCCGTGGACCTGACCGCGGACATTGCACGCGAGCGGGGGGCGACGCTGGATCTGGAAGGTTTTGAGCAGGCCATGGCGCAACAACGTGAGCGGGCCCGTGCGGCTTCCCGCTTTACGGCAGAGAGTGGCGTGGAGTATGACGGACCGGTGACGACCTTTGTGGGCTACGACACACTCCAGGAGTCGAGCGTGGTGCAGGCCCTTTATCATGAAGGAAGTCCGGTGTCCCGGCTGGAGGCGGGTCAGACAGGGATCGTGGTGCTCGATCGTACCCCGTTCTACGCCGAAGCGGGGGGGCAGGTGGGGGATCGGGGGCGGCTGGAAGGAAAGGACGGTCATTTTGAGGTGGTCGATACCCAGAAAATCCAGGCTCAGGTTTTCGGCCACCAGGGTCGTGTGCTCGAGGGGGCTTTGACCGTGGGGGCGACCGTGCTGGGACGCGTCGATGAAGCCGCACGCCGGCAGGCCGCCCTCAACCATTCGGCCACCCATCTGCTGCATGCCGCCCTGCGCGCGGTGTTGGGCGGTCATGTGGCCCAGCGCGGCTCACTGGTGGATGCCCAGCGCACCCGTTTCGATTTTTCCCACGGTGAATCCTTGACGAACGAGCAGATACAGGCAGTGGAGATGCTGGTCAACGAGGAGATTCGACGGAATGTGCCGGTTTCCGTCCGGACGATGAATTACGATGAAGCCCTGCGGCAGGGGGCCATGGCCCTGTTTGGCGAAAAATATGGCGCCGAGGTGCGGGTCATCGGCATGGGGGCGTTTTCCACTGAACTGTGTGGGGGAACCCACGTCGCCCGGACGGGAGATATCGGACTGTTTCGTCTGGTGGCCCAGTCCGGCGTGGCGGCGGGGACCCGAAGGGTGGAGGGCGTGACGGGCGCGACCGCCCTGCTCTGGACCCAACAGGAACAGCGCCAACTGTATGAACTTGCGCAACGACTCCACGCCACCCCCCAGGAAGCGCCCAAACGTTTGCAGCAACTGCTGGAACAGGGGCAGGCGCGGGAACGGGAATTGTCCCGCCTGAAGGCACAGGGGGCAGCGCGGGCCGGGGTGGCTCTGATCGACCAGGCGCAGGTCGTGGAAGGGGTTCGGGTTCTGGCGACCACGCTACCCGACACCGATGCCAAGGGCCTTCGTGAGGCCTGGGATGCTCTCAAGGGACAGGTCCTCTCGGCCGTGGTCGTGCTGGCGGCAGTGCAGGACGGAAGAGTGGCGGTGCTGGCGGGGGTGACCGCCGACCTGATCCCGCGCCTCAAGGCCGGGGAACTGGTGGGCTATCTTGCGCCCCAGGTGGGCGGGAAGGGGGGGGGGCGCCCCGATCTGGCCCAGGCCGGAGGAACCCGGCCCGACGCATTGCCGGAGGCGCTGGCCTCGGTCCTGCCCTGGGTCAGCGCCCGCCTTCAGGGGTCAGCGTAAGACCTCGAGGTTGTCGATGAGGCGGGTGCTCCCCAGACGTGCGGCACCCAGTACCACCAGGGAACGATCCTCGGGCGTGGGGGCGCCCAGATCCTGGGCACGGCGCACGACCATGTAATCCGTCCTCCAGCAGGTGGGGTCGAGTTGTCCTCGTTCCAGACTTTCCTGCGGCGTTTTTCCCTGTTTCAGGGCTTCGGCCACGGCCTTCAGAGCCTGGTGGAGTTCGGGCGCACGCTGCCGCTCCGCCGGGCTCAGGTAACGGTTGCGCGAACTGAGCGCCAGGCCATCGGGCGCCCGTACCGTCTCAGCCGCCAGGAGCGTGATGGGCAGGGCCAGTTGACGCACCATGGTGCGCAGAATCAGGGTTTGCTGATAATCCTTTTTGCCGAAGATGGCCACCTGGGGCTGAACCATGTGGAACAGTTTCAGGACCACGGTGGCCACGCCCCGGAAATGCCCGGGACGGATGGCCCCTTCCAGTTCATCCTGAAGCGGGGAAGGGTCGACCGTGACCGTTTGGGGCTCGGGATACATCTCGTTTTCCGGGGGGGCAAAAACCACGGCGCATCCGGCCTGTTTCAAACGGGCGCAGTCCTCCTCCAGCGTGCGTGGATAGCGGGAGAAGTCTTCCTGCGGACCGAATTGCAGGCGATTGACGAAAATGCTGGTCACCACGCAGGGGGCATGGGGCTGGACCCGGCGGACCAGATCGATATGCCCGTCGTGGAGGTTCCCCATGGTGGGGACCAGAGCAACCGCGGGTTCCTGGGCAAGACGGTGACGCAGGGCGCTGAGGGTGTGCAGGATATCCATGGACTGTTCGGGGGAGGGTCAGAGGGGCAGGGCCGGCGGGCCGGGACAGGTGGACAGCAACCGGGCAATGGTTCCCTGTCCGGGAATCATGAGGGTTTTCGGGGCCACGTCGAGCCAGGGCAGGAGCACGAAGGAACGTTGGGCGAGCCGGGGATGGGGGAGGGTCAGGCGCGCATTCTGGCGGCATTCCGTTCCATACATCAGGATATCCAGATCCAGGGTACGTGGCCCATTGGCAAACAGGCGCACCCGTCCATGGGCCTGTTCCAGACTCAACAGTTCGGACAGCAGTGTCTCGGGATCGAGGACCGTTTCGATGTGTGCGACGGCATTGATGAAATCCGGTTGATCCAGATGTCCGAAGGGCGGGCTTCGGTACAGGTTCGAACGGGCGATCAGACGCGTTCCCGGGAAGGCATCCAGGCGATTGAGTGCCGAGGTGACCTGGTGGACCGGGTCGGCCAGATTGCTGCCCACGCCGATATAAGCGCTGACGGGTTCCAGGTGCGGGGCCGGAAGGGAGGCAGGACTCATGGAGTACGACGACGCGAGCGTGGTTTACGGGTCTCCTGCACCAGGAGGGAGGGGCGGGTGTCGGGGTCGGCTTCCAGGAAGGTCTTCCACCAGACGCCCAACTCGGGGGGCGCATTGCCGCTGGCAGAGCGCAGCAGCAGAAAATCGTACCCTGCCCGGAAGCGGGGGTGCTCCAGCAGGCGGGAAGGCCGTTGGCCGCTGCGCTGTTCAAAACGGGGTTGCAGGCTCCAGATTTCCTTCATGGTGCCATCGAAACGGTGCGGGATGGGCAAGGTCTTGCGCTGCGCATCCAGGACCGTTTCCATGGCCCCGAACAGGGCGGGATAAAGGGGTTCTCCCTGGGCCTGGCGGGCCTGCCAGAGGGTCTGGACCGGAGGCCAGAACAGGGCAGCCAGCAGGAAGCCCGGAGAAACCGGTTTTTTGTCCCGTAGCCGTTCATCGGTATTATCCAGTGCAAGGGTGATGAAGTGCCTCTGGTCCGGGTTGGCCCACAGGGTGTCGAGATGCGGCAAAAGATGGGGATGCAGCCCGAACTGGTGGAGCAATTCCAGGCAGGACCGAGCCTGTCCGGACACGAGCAACTTGAGCAATTCGTCAAACAGGCGGGATTCGGGGATGGGGGACAGCAGGTTGCTCAATTCGCGCAGGGGCCCGATCAGGGCCGCATCCAGGGTGAAACCCAACTTTGCGCTGAAGCGGATGGCGCGCAGCAGGCGTACCGGATCCTCGCGAAACCGCTGGACGGGATCGCCGATCATGACCAGGCGGCGGGCAGCGATGTCCTTCGTTCCGGAGAAATAATCCAGCAGGATATTGTGGACCGGATCATAAAACAGCGCGTTGGCCGTAAAGTCACGACGGGCGGCATCTTCTTCCAGGCTGCCAAAGACGTTGTCCCGGGTCAGGCGACCATGTTCGTCGGTCTGGGAATGATGGTCATGGGGCGCATGGCCCCGAAAGGTGGTGACTTCAACGATTTCGTCGTGGCAGGGGACGTGGATGATCTGGAAACGTCGCCCGATGATGCGCGAGCGCCGGATCAGGCGTCGGATCTGTTCGGGCGTGGCATTGGTGGCGACATCGAAGTCCTTGGGCGATTTCTCCAGCAGCAGGTCGCGCACGGCACCGCCCACCACATAGGCCTGAAAGCCGTTTTCCTGGAGGGTTTTGATCACGCGCAGCGCGCAGGGACTGATGGCCTGGGGGCGCAGGGAGTGCTGGGAGGCGGTCAGCGCGAGGGGCTTTGCGCCATGACGGTTTTTTTTGGGGCCGAAGACCCTGTTCAGAAGACGCCGGATCATGTCAGGATTTCCAGTGGTAGACAGGCCAACCCCGTTGTTGGGCCAGGTCGGAAAGAACGGGGTCGGGATTCACGACCACGGGTTCGCTGGCCCGTTCCAGCAAGGGGAGGTCGTTCTGGGAGTCGCTGTAGAAGGCGGTTTCCGTAAAGTCCTGCCAACGGTGGCCCAGGCCGGCCAGCCATTCGTCCACGCGCGTGACCTTGCCTTCCCGGAAACTGGGAATCCCCTGCACTTTGCCGGTGAATTGGCCCGCTTCGTTCTGGGCGGGTTCGGTGGCGATCAGATGGTCGATGCCGAACAGGGCGGCGATGGGACCC
Organism: Ferrovum sp.; assembly: GCF_027317285.1. Classification (NCBI taxonomy): domain Bacteria; kingdom Pseudomonadati; phylum Pseudomonadota; class Betaproteobacteria; order Ferrovales; family Ferrovaceae; genus Ferrovum; species Ferrovum sp. The sequence goes on from NZ_DAHVHV010000027.1 coordinate 8,032, forward strand.
GTGACGAAACGATTGGTGGCGGTGATGATGGCAACCAGTTGGGCCTGCGCTTGTTCGGCCCGGACGCGTTCGAGGGCCGCCGGGCTGACCAGTGGAAGGATGTGTTCCGTCATGAAGCGACGATGCCACTGATCCAGTTGGGCACGGGGAAAGCGGGACAGAGGTTCCAACTGGAAGGCCAGGAACGCATCGATGTCCAGTTTCCCTTCCCTGTAGTCGTCGTAAAAGGCCCGGTTTTTGGCTTCATGTCGCACGCGGTCGAGTACGCCCTGGTTGGCCAGAAACTGGCCCCATTCAAAATCGCTGTCACCGGACAGCAGGGTATGGTCTAGATCAAAGAGGGCAAGGCGCATGAAGGTCGGGTCAAGAGTGAAGGTTTCCAAGGATTTCGCGCACCATCGGCAAAGTGATGGTGGCACGGTGTGTGGCCAGGGTCCTGTGATGAAATTCTTTCATGAGCGAAAAAAGATAGTCATTGCGACGCGGACAATGGGTCAACAGGTACTGGGCGACCGCCGGGGGAAGCGTGAGCCCCAGGGATTGGGCGTGGGTGTGCAGGGCTGTAATTTTTTCTTCATCGTTCAATGGCGAAACCCTTAACACCAACCCCCAGGCCAGACGGGTTCTCAGGTCGGGGAAAAGAGGCAGGTGGGCCGGGGGACAGGAACCGCTGACCAGTAGCCCCAATCCCTGATCCCGCCGCTCATTATACCGGTGAAACAGGTCCAGGGCACCTTCCGAACCCAAAAGATGCACGTCGTCCACGGCCAGGTTCGGGTTTTGATCGGGCTCGAAACGGGTTTCCGGCGTGGTGCGCACAAATTCCTCGGGCCGGACCAGAGCGCGCAGGAGGTGGGTTTTTCCCGATCCCGGATCTCCCCAGAGGTAGATCTGACGTTCTCCTTCGCCCTCTTGCCAGCGACGCAGGGCGCTGACGATCTCTCCGTTACTGCCTTGTACAAAGTCGTCCAGACACGGGCGCGGATCGGGGGTCAGGTCAAGGATCTGCTGGCGCATCAGGGAGCCGTCTCCCTTGACCACCAGATCTGGTGGAGATGGCCCAACAGGATGCGGGCGACGGCCGAGGCGGGCAGGGCGATCACGATCCCGAAAAAACCCAGCAGTTGACCGAAGGACAGCAAGGCCAGGATGACCATGACGGGGTGTAACCCGATGCGTTCCCCCACCAGGCGGGGCGTGATGAACGAGCCTTCCAGCACGTGGCCGGCGGCAAACACACCGCAGACGGGCAGCAGCAGGGAAGGGTCCTGAATCAGCGCCGTGAGAACGGCCAGAACGAACCCGATGAAGACGCCCACGTAGGGGATGAAGACCAGCAATCCGGCGGTGATGCCCAGGGCCAGTCCCGAGGACAGCCCCGTGAAATGCAGACCCAGGCCGTAGAATGTCGCCATGCAGGCCATGACCAGCACTTGACCGCGCAGGAACTGGCCCAGTACGACATCGATTTCGTGGGCCAGTTGGCGCAGGGGGGCCGCATTGCGCGGGGGCAGTTTTTGAGCCAGGGTCTGGATCAGTCGATCCCAGTCCTTGAGCAGGTAGAAAGTGACGACGGGAATCAGCAGCAGGGTCAGGAACAGATGGATCAGCACCGATCCGCCGTGACGGGCGGACAGGAGCAGGTTCTGGAGAGCATCGCTGATCGATCCCAGGTGCTGTTTCAGCAATTCGCGCCAGGTACTCAGACTGGTACTCCAGTCGATGCCGAGGTTCCTGGGCAGGTAGGGGATGAGGGCGGCTTGCCAGGCATCCGTCGTGTTGGGCAAACGCGCGATCAGTTGCAGGAGATCATGGGCCAGGAGGGGAAAGAGCAACACCAGGAAGCCCAATCCCAGTCCCAGAAAACTGCCCACGACGACCAGGGCCGCCAGGGGGCGGGGAAACCAGGAGGTGCTCAGGCGCCGGACCAGCGGGTGCCCGAGATAGGCCAGCAGGAGCCCGGCCACGAAAGGCGCCAGAATGTCGGCCAGGGTGTAGATCAGCGCACCCAGTGCCAGCAGGGCAAGCCAAATTTCAGGGCGTTGGGTGAACCTGGGGCGTGACAGGGGCATTTGGGTTAAAATCTGCAGGTAAAAAGAATTCGGAAGTCCGGTCTGTGACTGGGTGATTTTAACAGGTCGGCATCCTTCTGGAAGGAATCCGATCCTACTTTGGAGAATTTTTGTGACTGTTTCCAACCCATTCAATGCCGGACTGTCCTATCGGAATGCCGGGGTGGATATCGATGCGGGGGATGCCCTGGTGGAACGCATCAAGCCCTTTGCCCGGCGTACCCTGCGTCCGGAGGTGGTGAGCGGCATCGGTGGTTTTGCCGCCTTGGTGGAAATCGGCCAGCGTTACAAGGAACCGATTCTGGTTTCGGGCACCGATGGCGTGGGCACCAAATTGCGCCTGGCCTTCGAGTTGAACCGCCATGAGGAAGTGGGCATCGATCTGGTGGCCATGAGCGTCAACGACATCCTGGTTCAGGGGGCAGAACCCCTGTTTTTTCTGGATTACTTTGCCTGTGGTCGGCTCGATGTGGCACAGGCGGCCACCGTGATCGAAGGGATTGCGCGCGGTTGCGAGGAAGCCGGCTGTGCCCTGATCGGAGGGGAAACGGCAGAGATGCCCGATTCCTATCCGGCGGGGGAATATGATTTGGCGGGATTTGCGGTGGGCGTGGCAGAAAAATCCGCCTTGATCGATGGCTCCACGGTGCAGGCGGGAGACCGCGTCATCGGAGTGGCTTCGAGCGGGGCGCATTCCAACGGGTTTTCCCTGATCCGAAAAATCGTCTCCCGGAGCGGGGCAGACCTGAAGGCGCCCTTTCCCGGCGGGGCGTATGGCCACGCCACGCTGGCCGATGTGCTGATGACCCCCACCCGCCTCTATGTAAAACCCGTTCTGGCCCTCATGAAACAGGTGACCCTCAAGGGCATGGCCCACATCACCGGGGGCGGACTGGTGGACAACCTGCCGCGGGTGATCCCTGCCGGACTGGCTGCCCACCTGGAGCGGGCGCGCTGGCCTCGCACCCCGCTGTTCGAGTGGCTGCAACGCAGCGGTGCCGTGGCCGAGGAAGAAATGCTGCGGGTGTTCAACTGCGGGGTGGGGCTGGCCCTGGTGGTGGCCCCCCAGGACGAAAAAACCGTGCTGGAACATTTTGAAGCCCTGGGTTGGGAAGCTTGGTCCATCGGCGAGATCGTGCCGCGCCCCGAGGCCGCGCCAGCGACCTGGGTCGCGTGAGGACCATGAACGCCGAGCGGCGGGTCGTCGTCCTGATTTCCGGGCGGGGGTCCAATCTGGGCGCTTTGCTGGAAGCCCGGTTACCGCTCCAGGTGGTGGCCGTCATCAGCCCCAGGGCGGATGCGGCAGGGTTGGGGCTGGCCCAGGCGCGGGGCATCCCCACCCGCGTCATCCCCGCCGAGGGGTATGCCGGGCGGGCGGACTTCGATCAGGCGCTGCAGCAGGCCATCGACGGCTTTGCGCCGGATCTGGTGGTGCTGGCCGGGTTCATGCGTATCCTGACGCCGGAATTCGTGGCGCACTATCAGGGCCGCCTGCTCAACATCCATCCCTCCCTGTTGCCCGCGTTCCCGGGGTTGCATACGCATCGTCGAGCCCTCGCGGAGGGCGTGGCAGTGCATGGGTGTACCGTGCATTTCGTTACCCCGGAACTGGATCGCGGACCCATCGTGGCCCAGGGGGTCGTGCCGGTAGTACCCGGGGATGACGAAGCAACTCTGGCGGCACGGGTATTGTCCATGGAACACCGGTTGTTCCCTTACGTATTGCGGGCCTGGGCGGAAAGTCGCTGGGTTCTGGGGGCGGACGGCCAGGTGCGGTGGTACGACGATTCACGAGAACAAAATTTACGCCTGCTCTGGGCAGGAGAGTTTCAATGACAAAAAATCGTTCCCCCTTGCGTGGGTCCGCCCGTCCTTCTTCCCCATCGCCGAAACCGCCGGAAGAGGCGGAAAATGGCGGGGTGAGGATCCCCCTCTTCGAGGCCCTGGTGGAGGCGCTGAGCATCCTGTTGGCGGGAATACGTCCGGCAGATCGGGTGCTCCATGACTTTTTTCGCGACCAGTCCCAATTGGGCGGGCGGGATCGTGCCTGGGTCACGGACCATTTTTATGGTCTGCTGCGCCACTGGGAATCCGTCACGGCCCTGGCTCCAGCCACGGCGCCCCGTCGCCTGGTGCTGGCCAGTTTGCAACGGGTTGGTGGACGCAGCACCCGAGAATTGCAGGGACTGTGCCGGGGAGACGAGGAACGGGACTGGTTGGCGGCGCTGGCGGCGCAACGTTTGCCCGATACCCCCTCGGTGCGTGCCCATCTGCCTGAATGGGTGGTGAGTGCCGTTCAGGAAGTCCTGCCGGAGGGCGAGTGGCTGGCATTGGGGTGGGCCCTGCAGAAACCGGCGCCTCTGGACTTGCGCGTCAATCTGCTCAAGGCGGATCGACCGGCCGTGCTGGCGGCTTTGACGGCGGCGGGGATCGCTGCCGAGGCAACGCCTTTGTCTCCCTGGGGCGTGCGGGTGCAGGGACGTCCTCTCCTGAATCGTTTGCCCCTGTTCACCGAAGGTTGGGTAGAGATCCAGGATGAAGGCAGTCAGTTGCTGGCCGCCCTGGTGGCCCCGCGCCGCCGTGACATGGTGGTGGATTTTTGTGCCGGTTCGGGGGGCAAGGCCCTGCATCTGGCCGCCCTGATGCATAACCAGGGACGTCTTTACGCTTTCGACGTGGCCGCGCGCCGTCTCGAACAACTCAAGCCGCGGCTCAAACGTTCGGGCGTTTCCAATCTCATGCCGGTGGTGATTGCGCGTGAAACCGATGACCGGGTCCGACGTCTCACCGGCAAGATCGATCGGGTACTGGTGGACGCTCCCTGCAGCGGGATGGGGACGCTGCGCCGCAATCCGGACCTGAAATTACGTCAGACCGCCGACGGGCTGTCGACCCTGGTCGACAAGCAGCGTCATATTCTGGAAGCCGCCGCCCAACTGGTCAAACCCGGCGGGCGCCTGGTCTATGCCACCTGCAGTCTGTTGCCGGCGGAGAATCAGATCCAGGCCCGGGAATTCACGGCGCGACACCCCGAATTCGTTCCCCTGGCGGCTTCCCAGGTCCTGGCGGAGCAGGGAATCATCGTGTCCGGCCTGGAGGACCCCTGGTTTCAACTCTGGCCCCAGCGCCACGGGACAGACGGATTTTTTGCGGCGCTTTGGCAGCGGCAGGGGTAAAGGATGGAACCGGCGGGTGATCCCTTTGCGGATCTGATCGAGTTTTTTCAGTCGCTGACCCAATACCGGCATGTCTGGCAGGTGCCCGTTCTGGCGGCCGCTCTTTCGGTGGGGCTCGGGGTTTCCCTGTTTCTGGGGAAACGGCTGGCCCATCAGAAGGTGGACCGGGAGAAATTGCGTCATCTCAGAAAAATTTTGTTCGCCGGGACCAGTGCCGTATCCCTGATGGCGTTGCGTTACTATTTCGGGCATGGACGCCATGCTCCCTTGTTGCATATGGCGCTGGCCCTGACCTTGGCCCTGGCGGTGGCGCGCATCGGGGTGTACGTCCTGAACTATGGGGTGGGGTCCAAACGGCTGGTCATTGTTCAGACCCTGTTCCTGCGTCTGGTGTGGGTGGTTTTTGCTTTGCATGTCACCGGGTTCCTCAACCCGGTGCGTGACTGGCTGGGGGGCGTCGACTTCCGCATGGGCGGAACCCGGATGACCCTGTGGCAGTTACTGCAGGGAACCCTGGTCATCAGTTTGCTGGGGGTGGGGGCATTGTGGCTGGGTTCCTGGCTGGAACGGCGTCTGGGGCGGGCCGAATCCCTGGATCCCCATGTGCGGGTCATCGTGATCAAGTTGACCCGCGGTTTCCTGTTCTTCTTTGCGGTGTTGCTGGCGCTGCCTCTGGTGGGGATCAACGCCACTTTTCTGTCAGTGCTGGGCGGAGCCCTGGGCGTCGGCCTGGGATTCGCCCTGCAGAAGGTGGCGAGTAATTATGTGAGCGGATTCATTCTGCTCATGGATCGGTCCGTGCGCATGGGAGACGTGATTACGGTGGAAGGGCGGCAGGGCACGGTAATCCGTCTGGACGCACGCTGCATCACCCTGTCGGGTACGGATGGGACTGCGTTCATCGTGCCCAATGAAACCTTTCTGACCCAGACCATCATCAATCATTCGCGCATGGGGAAGGGCGTCTGCCATGGTCTGACCATCGAAGTGTTCTATGAAACGGATCTGGTTGCCGTGCAGGCCCTGATGGAAGAAGCGGCCCGGCGTCAGGACCGGATCCTGGCCGACCCGGCGCCCGGTGCGGTGGTGGGCAAGATGACGGGGCACGGATTCGAAGTGACCCTGTATTACTGGATCCCTGATCCCGGAAAGAGCGACTCGGGGTTGCGTTCCGCCCTGATGCAGGAGATTCGCCAGGGATTGCGTACGGCAGGCATCAAGGTTCCTCTCAGGGACGGCGCACAGGCGATCCTGCCCTGATCTGTTATGATGGGGGTTTTTCCTGCAATTTTTCCTTCTTCAGAGGAGTGCGCATGATTCATTCCGGTATTTTGTCCCTGTCCTGGGTGGGCGATCTGGTCGCTGCCCTGGTGTTGACCCATATCACCATTGCCAGTGTCACCATCTTTCTGCATCGCCACCAGGCCCACCGTGCCCTTGAACTGGGGCGTGTGGCCAGTCATTTTTTTCGTTTCTGGCTGTGGCTGACCACGGGCATGGTAACCCGGCAGTGGGCAGCCATTCACCGCAAACACCATGCCAAATGTGAAACCCCGGAAGACCCCCACAGTCCTCAGGTATTGGGGTTGTCGCGGGTGCTGTGGGGCGGGGTATTCCTCTACGTCAAGGAAAGTCGCAATGCGGAGACCATGGCGCGTTTTGGGCATGGAACGCCCAATGACTGGCTTGAAAACCACCTTTACGCAGCCCACGAACGTTTGGGGGTGACCCTCATGGCGTTGGTGGACATGGCGTTGTTCGGACTGGTCCCGGGGGTGCTGATCTGGTTGGTCCAGATGGTGTGGATTCCCTTCTGGGCGGCGGGCGTCGTGAATGGGGTGGGTCATTTCTGGGGATACCGCAATTTCAACTGCAAGGATGCCAGTACCAACATCTTCCCCTGGGGCATTTTGATTGGTGGCGAAGAGTTGCACAACAACCATCATACTTTTGCAACCTCGGCCAAACTTTCTCATCGTTGGTATGAATTCGACATTGGCTGGATGTACATTCGCCTCCTGCAGGGCCTGGGACAGGCGCGGGTCAAGTCGGTGGCGCCCCAAGCGCAATTTGACCCGGCCAAGCGAGAGTGCGACCTGGCGACCCTCAATGCCATCATCCGCAACCGTTATGACGTCATGAGGCGTTATACCCGGGAACTGGCCACGACCTGTGTGCAGGAATTCCATCGTCTCGGGGAGTCCGTCAAATCGCCTTCGCTCTCCCGGCGCGAGGTGACCGCCATGATCGGGCGCTGGCTGCATCATCCGGATCACGAACTGCCCGGGGCCGAGCGCCATACCCTGGCTCGGGTGATGGAAGTCAGTCGTCCGCTGGGCACGGTGGTTCAAATGCGCCGCGAACTGGAACAGTTGTGGACGCGCACCAATGCCAACGCCGAACAGTTGCTGGAGCAACTGCGCGACTGGTGTCGGCGTGCCGAAGACAGTGGAATTCAGGAATTGATGCGCTTTTCGCGAACCTTGCGGGCCTATGCCTGAGTGTATTATTTTTAATTGTTATAACAGTCCAACTTTATATTCTTTGTTTGAATAAAGAGCGCTCGTTAGAATGGTCTTCATTCCGATGAAGTGGAGAAGACGATCATGTACCAATATGATGAAATCGACCAGCGTCTGGTGGAGGAACGGGTGGCCCGTTTTCGGGACCAGACCCGGCGCTTTCTGGCCGGCGAGTTGTCTGAAGACGATTTTCGTCCCTTCCGCCTTCAGAATGGTTTATATATTCAGCGGCATGCGCCCATGTTGCGGGTGGCCATTCCCTATGGGGTGCTGAGCGCCGCCCAGTTGAGGCGTCTGGCCTGGATCGCGCGTACCCATGACCGGGGCGTGGGGCATTTCACCACCCGTCAGAACATTCAGTACAACTGGGTCAAACTACCTGAGGTGCCGGATATTCTGGCCGCACTGGCCGAGGTACAGATGCATGCCACGCAAACCAGCGGCAATTGCGTGCGCAACACCACCACCGACCATTTTGCCGGGGTGGCTGCCGACGAATTGGTCGATCCGCGCGTCACTTGCGAGTTGATCCGTCAATGGTCCACCGGGCATCCGGAGTTTGCCTTCCTGCCGCGCAAGTTCAAGATCGCCGTCAACGGGGCGCGCGAAGACCGTGCGGCGACGGGGGTTCATGACATCGGGTTGCAGGCGGTGCAGGATGCGACGCAGGGCCTGGGGTATCGGGTACAGGTGGGCGGCGGCCTGGGACGGACCCCCATGGTGGGCGAGATCGTCCGGGAGTTTCTGCCGGCCCGCCATCTGCTGACCTATCTCGACGCCATTCTGCGGGTGTACAACCGTTACGGGCGACGGGACAACAAATACAAGGCACGCATCAAAATTCTCGTCAAAGCCATGACCGTGGCGCGTTTTCAGCGGGAAGTGGAAACGGAATGGCAGCACTGGAAGGATGGTCCGGCCACGCTGGTGGACGAGGAAGTGGCACGGATCGAAGCCCGCCTCAAGAAACCGGCCTACCGGTCTCTTCCTGCCGGGATTCCGGCAACGCTGGCCGCGCGTCTGCATCACGATAAGGACTTTGCCTTCTGGTTTCGCCAGAACCTTCATCCGCACAAGGTGCCAGGGTATACCAGCGTCGTTCTGTCCCTGAAAAGTCCGGATCAGCCGCCGGGCGATGCCAGCGCAGCGCAGATGGACGCGATCGCCGACTGGTCGGAGCGCTTTGGCTTTGGCGAAATCCGGGTCAGCCACGAGCAGAACCTGATCCTGCCCGACGTGGCTCTGGGCGACCTGCCGGCACTGTATGATGCCCTGTGCCCCTGGGGTCTGGCGACGCCCAACGTGGGATTGCTCACCAACATCATCGCGTGCCCCGGAGGGGATTATTGTTCCCTGGCCAATGCGCGCTCCCTGCCGGTGGCCAAGGCCCTGCAGGACAAGTTTTCCGATGCGACCTGGGTACGTGCGCTCGGTCCTCTCGACCTCAATATTTCCGGGTGCATGAACTCCTGCGGGCACCACCATGTGGGTCACATCGGGATTCTGGGCGTGGATAAGCATGGGCGTGAGTACTACCAGATTTCCATTGGCGGGGCGCAGGAGCCGGCCCGTCTGGGCAAGGTCATCGGTCCTTCCCTCACTCCGGAAGAAGTGCCCGATGCCCTCCAGGCCATGCTCGAGGTGTACTTGAAACTGCGCCTGAGCCCTGCGGAAAAATTTACGGATACGGTGGAGAGGCTGGGAATTGCGCCTTTCCGTGATGCGGTCTATGCACCCAATCAGGAGGTGGCCTGTGCGTGAAGTCGTGGTGAATCGTCAGATCGTGCCGGATACCTGGGGCCGCTTCAATCCGGAGCAGCCTGAGGCAGGCGGGGATCGGCTGTATCGTCTCGAGGAATGGCAGGCGGTGCGGGCACAGGCCAGCGCGGGTCGGGCCGGATTATGGGTGGAGACCGACCAGGATCCGGAGGTGCTGCGTCCCTATCTGCCGGAACTGGCCTTGATTGCGATCCATATCGGCAGTTTTGCCGATGGACGGGGACATAGTCTGGGACGCCTGTTGCGCGAGGTCTATGGTTACCAGGGCGAGATCCGGGCAGTGGGCGACGTGTTCCAGGATACCGTCAATGAACTGGAGCGTTGTGGCTTCAACGGGTTCTCACCCCGACCGGGAGAAACGGCAGCCAATCTTCTGCGCGGCCTGGGCCTGTTCAGCGAGGCCTACCAAATTTCGGTGGAACGACCGGAGCCCCTGTTTCGGCGGCGCTTGTCCCACCCTTCCGGAGGTTGACATGACCCTTTCCCGAATCGATCAATTGGAACAGGATTTGCGGGCGTGGCTGTTGCGTACCCCGGCCCTGTCCCTGGCCAGCAGCCTGGGGGCCGAGGACATGGTGATCACCGATCTGATCTGTCGCAAAAATTTACCCATCCGTATTTTTACCCTGGATACGGGGCGGTTGCCGGAGGCGACTTATCGTTTGCTGGATCGGGTTTTCGAGCATTATGGACGGCGCATCGAAGTGTTCTGGCCCGCCCTGGAGGATGTGGAAAAACTGGTCAGGGAACAGGGAGTCAACGGGTTTTATCATGGTCTGGCAGCGCGTCGTGCCTGCTGCGGCGCACGTAAGGTGAAGCCGTTGGCACGGGCACTGTCCGGGCAGCAGGGCTGGATCACCGGATTGAGGCGGGATCAGTCGCCCACCCGCAGTGATCTCGTCGCTGAAGCCTGGGACGAAGGGCATGGATTGGTAAAATACAGTCCCTTGCTGGACTGGAGTCGGGAAGAGGTCTGGTCAGTCCTGAAAGAATACCGGGTGCCCTACAACGCATTGCACGATCAGGGCTATGCCAGCATCGGTTGTGCGCCCTGTACGCGCGCGGTCCAGCCGGGAGAGGATGAACGGGCCGGACGCTGGTGGTGGGAATCTTCCGACAGCAAGGAATGTGGCTTACACGTCGCCTCAGAAGCAGAAACGGCAATACAGGAATCATGAAAGGAGAAAGCGGTTCCATGAAGTCAACCCAAGCAGCGACACTCACTTCCCCCCCCTCGCCCGGCGGCGCCTGGGCTCCCTGGGATCATCTCGACCGACTGGAGTCGGAAGCCATTCATATCCTGCGCGAAGTGGCGGCCCAATGTGCCCGTCCGGTCCTCCTCTTCTCGGGCGGAAAGGACTCCATGGTGGTTCTGCACCTGGCCCGCAAGGCTTTTTATCCCCAGCGTCTCCCTTTTCCGCTGATGCATGTGGATACCGGGCATAATTTTCCGGAGGTGATCGAGTTTCGCGATCAGGTGGTCAAAGGCCTGGGGGTGGACCTGATTGTCCGTTCGGTGGAAGAGTCCATTCGTCAGGGCCGCGCACGCGTGCGCTTCGAGACGGACAGCCGGAACGCGTTACAGGCGGTCACCCTGGTGGATGCCATCCATGAGTTCGGATTCGATGCGTGCCTGGGCGGCGCCCGCCGGGATGAGGAAAAGGCCCGCGCCAAAGAAAGAATTTTTTCCTTTCGCGATGAATTCGGGGGCTGGGACCCAAAAAACCAGCGGCCCGAGTTATGGGACCTTTACAATGCCCATGTCCATCCCGGTGAAAACATGCGGGTTTTCCCCATCAGCAACTGGACCGAGGCCGATGTCTGGGAATACATTGCCCGCGAGCGGCTGGATCTGCCTTCCCTGTACTTCGCCCATCGCCGGGAAGTCGTGGCGCGCGGAGACCAGTGGATTCCCGTCACGCCCCTGACCCCGCCCAGAGCGGGTGAGCAGGTGGAAGAACGCTGGGTTCGTTTTCGTACCGTGGGGGACATGACCTGCACCTGTCCGGTGCCTTCCGAGGCCCGTACCCTGGAGGACATCCTGCGCGAGACGGCCACCAGTACCCTGACCGAACGGGGCGCGACACGTACCGACGATCAAACCTCCGAAGCCTCCATGGAACTGCGTAAGAAACAAGGTTATTTTTGAAGAAAAATATTTGGAATCCGTGATATGGAAAATAAACTGAAGAACTGTCAAGAGATTTTGCGGTTCATCACCTGCGGTTCCGTGGATGATGGAAAAAGTACCCTGATTGGACGTTTGCTGCTCGACAGCCGCTCCGTACTGGCGGATCAATGGGCCGCCATCGAAGCCACCTCCACGCGCCGCGGCCAGTCCCAGGTAGACCTATCCCTGCTCACCGATGGACTGCAGGCCGAACGCGAGCAGGGGATCACCATCGATGTGGCCTATCGCTACTTCAGCACCCCGGCGCGCCGTTTCATCATTGCGGACACCCCGGGCCATGCCCAGTACACGCGCAACATGGTGACGGGGGCAAGTACGGCGGATCTGGCGATCCTGTTGCTGGATGCGCGCAAGGGGGTGGTGGAACAAACCCGCCGGCATGCACAGATCGTACGCTTGCTGGGGATTCGCAAGGTGGTGATTGCCGTCAACAAGATGGATCTGGTGGCCTATGGACAGGAGGCTTTTGAACGGGTCAGGCAGGAGTTTCTGAGTTTTGCGGCACCCCTGGATTTTCGGGATATCGAGTTCATCCCGCTGAGCGCATTGAACGGGGATGGCGTGGTCCTGCACGGGGACCACATGCCCTGGTACGTGGGTCCAACGTTGCTTGAATTGCTGGAGACGGTGGCGTTGGACGAAGAGGCCCTGAACTCAAGTTTCAGGTTTCCAATTCAGTTGGTTGCGAGACTTTCTGAAGAAAATGGAGAAGAACGGCGCGGCGCGCAGGGACGGGTGGAAAGCGGCACGGTAGCGGTGGGGGACGAGGTCGTTCTTCTGCCCGCAGGACGAAGGAGCCGCATTTCCGCGATCGAGACCTATGGCGGACGAATTCCCCAGGCCCGGGCAGGACAGTCGGTTACCCTGGTATTGACCGATCAGGTCGACATGTCCCGGGGAGACATGATTGCCAGTGCCGCACATCCGCCCAGAACCGATAAGAACTTCGAGGCCCTGGTATGCTGGTTCTCCGACAAGCCCTATGATCCGGCACGCCGTCTTCTGATCCAGCAAACCACCCGTTGCCTGCAGGGCAAGGTGGACAGCGTCAGCGCCCGTCTGGATATTCAGACCTCCCAATTGATTCCCTCGCCAGCGCAAGTGACCATGAACGACCTGGTGCGCATGGGATTCAAGGTTCAACAGCCTCTGGCTTTTGATCGTTATGAAGACATTCGCACGACGGGCAGTTTCATCCTCATCGATGCCTTGACTCATGACACGGTGGCGGCGGGCATGATCGTTTGAGGAAGCCTGCGCACAGCAGGGCTTGAATCGAGTACCATGACGACTGTGTCATCACCGAGGAGTTTGCCCATGAAAATTTTGTTATGTGGCGGGGTATTCGCCTTGCTGTTGCTGACGGCGTGCGAGGATACCAAGACCAAGGAGTATTACCTGGATCACCCCGATGAAATTGCCTCGGACCTTGCCGAATGCCAGAAATCAGGTAAAAACACCTATAACTGCAATCAGGCGACCCTTGCCCAGTATCAACTGAAGCCCAAGGCCGCACCGGCACCATGAGCGACCGCGTCGTCGACGCATCCGCCGAGGCCGGGCCCGCTCAGGGAGACTGGGCGCTGGCTCGGGAAAAACGCATGCATGAGATCATCCTGAAGATTGCCAGCGATGGTCTCCACGTCCTGGATGCCAAAGGCAATCTGGTGACCATGAGCGACTCCTTTTGTGCTTCCCTGGGCTACGAACGTCATGAGTTGTTGGGGAAACACATTTCTTTCTGGGATGCGTCCTTTCAGCCCGGAACCTTTGAAGAGCGCATGGGTTCCCTGCAGGAAGTGAACGACCAGACCTTTGAAAGTCAGCATCGCCGCAAGAATGGCCAGATCATCGACGTGGAAGTGCATGCGCGCGGGTTTCAGGTGGAGGGCGAGGCTCTGTTGTTCTGTTCCTCCCGCGACATTTCGGTGCGCAAGCAATCCGAATCCCTGATCCGACTCCAGGCCGGGGCCCTGAACAACAGTGTCAATGCCATTGCCATCGCCGATGCCACCCTGCCCGATTTTCCCCTGGTCTATGTCAATCCTGCCTTTGAACGGATTACGGGCTACTCATCGGTGGAGGCCATCGGGCGAAATTGTCGCTTTCTCCAGGGCGAGGATCGTGCCCAACCGGAGTTGATGTCCGTGCGCGTGGCCTTGATGAGCGGGGTTCCCGTCAAGGCCACGGTACGTAATTACCGCAAGGACGGCAGCATGTTCTGGAATCGTTTCCAGATCGCCCCCGTCCAGGACAAGGAAGGGGGATTGACCCACTTTGTGGCCATCATCAATGATGTGACCGAGCGCAAGTTATCCGATGACTACGTTCGCCTGGTTTCGCAGGTATTCCTGCATGCCGACGAAAGCATCTTCATCACGGACCCCCAAGGGCATATCATCGAAACCAATCCGGCTTTCACGCGGACCACCGGCTACAATCGTGAGGAGGTGCTGGGACGAAAACCGGGATTTCTGCAGTCGGCACGTCATGAGCCGGGTTTTTTCTCCAAGTTATGGGACATGGTCCTGGAACAGGGCCACTGGTCTGGAGAAATCTGGAATCAGCGCAAGAACGGCGAGGTCTATCCGGACAAACTGACCCTGTCGGTGGTACGCAACCAGGATGGAACGATTCTCAGCATCGTTTGCGTGTCTTCCGACATCACGCTCCTCAAGGCGCAACAAAACGAGTTGGAACTGATTGCGCTGCACGATGTCCTGACCGGGTTGCCCAACCGTGCCCTGCTCAATGACCGGCTGAGCATGGCTTTGGCCGATGCCCGTCGGTTCGGCAAGAAAATGGCCCTCTGTTTCATCGATCTGGACGGGTTCAAGCCCATCAATGACCAGTTTGGTCACGACAAGGGAGATCAGGTCCTGGTGGCGGTGGCCCAGCGCATGATCGCCACCCTGCGCGCCACGGATACCGTGGCCCGGCTGGGCGGTGATGAATTTGTGGTGGTACTGTCCGAGATCAGCAACGAGCAGGAATTGATCGTTACCCTGCAACGGATCATGACCGCCATTGCCTTGCCCCATACCTTTGGGGATCAGGAGGTGGTGGTGTCGTCAAGTCTGGGGGTGACGGTTTACCCGGATGACGAGGTGGACGCCGAAACCCTGTTACGTCATGCCGATCAGGCCATGTACCGGGCCAAGGGGAAAGGCCGCAACTGCTTTCACTTCTTCGATGTGGTCGACGAGCGTAACGCACATCTGCGCACGGAAGGAAGGACCCGCGTGGAGCAGGCTCTGGAGAGCAGCGAATTCGAACTCTACTATCAACCCAAGGTGAATCTCGGGACCGGGCAGGTGCTGGGCATGGAGGCCCTGATCCGCTGGAATCATCCGGAACGGGGTGTGCTGCTGCCGCGGGAATTTCTGCCCATGATCGAAAACACGGACGTTGAAACGCGCATTTCCGAGTGGGTCATCGAAACGGCCTTCAAACAGCGGGAAGACTGGAAGGTCGATGGACTGGACTTCGGGGTCAGCGTCAATCTGCCCGCCCGTCATCTGCATACCTCCGGGTTTTCTGATTTCATCGGTCGGATGATGCGGCGCTATCCCACCGAACCGGCCCCCAATTTCGAACTCGAAGTGTTGGAATCGGTGGCCTTGTGGGACATTCCCCAGGTCACCCAGGCCATGGAAGCCTGTCGTCATCATGGGGTGAGTTTTGCCATCGATGATTTTGGAACGGGGTATGCGTCGCTGGATTACCTCCGGCGCCTGCCCGTGAGCGTGATCAAGATAGATCAGAGTTTTATCCGGGATATGTTGACCGATCGGGAGGATCTGGCGATCGTGGAAGTGGTGATCAACCTGGCCGAGGTATTTTGCAAGGAAGCCATCGCAGAGGGGGTGGAAACAGAGGAGCAGGGCATCGCCTTGATCTGCCTCGGATGCACCCAGGCCCAGGGGTTCGGCATTGCCCGGCCCATGCCGGCCCCACAGGTGGCGGACTGGTGTCGGCAATACCAGCCGCCGCTGTCCTGGCAGAAGGCCAGCAAAAACCGACCGGCGCGGCTGACTTCCCTGCCGGACAAAATCGACTGGTCCCGGTATACCCTGGGTTCCTGAAACCGATCAGTGCACCGTGCCCGTGATGCTTTCGTCCGGCACCGTCATCTCTCCCTCCTCCGCGGAGGAAGCATTCTCGAAAACCACGATGGTGGGGCTCCCGGCGACCATGGATTTTTCTTCTTCGGAGAGAGAGGCATTCAGGTTGGTCAGAACGGACTGGATCAGTTTCAGTTGGAAAACGGTGAGGGCCTGAATGGTGGCCACCAGGACGACCGAGGGGGTCTGGGCTGAAAGGGGCGCGCTCAGGCGCGACAGAACTTCGCTCAGAGGAACGGCAGGCTCCTGGGAAGCGTCCGCCGCAACCTGAGGCACGGGCGCAGCCGTGACCTGGGGTGACTGACAAAAAGGGCAGGTGACGTAACCGCGTCCCAACTGGGCCGAGAAACTTTCTTCGGAGGCAAACCAGCCTTCAAATCCATGCCCCAAAACACACTTCAGAGAATAACGGACCATGCCACACACCCAAAAAACGGACTGTCCATTTTAGCACGGATTTGCAGCATGCCGTGATGACCCGATGGAAAAGCCCCCCCCCATGGGATCGATGGAGGGGGCATAAAGTACGCAATAGGGAGTTAGGCGTACGATGCAGACCGGTGTCGAGTGAAGCCGAACCAACAGACTCCGGCCAGTCCAGTCAAGAACAAGAGGCCAGTGGAAGGTTCCGGGACGGCGGAAGATCCCCCTCCGGTTGTCGGCAGGGTCAGACCAGTGATACCGGAAAGGCCAAAGCCCATGTACCGGGCACCGGCGCTATAGTTGTACTGACCCACCAACCCTTGTTTGGCATAGTTAAAGTAAAGCAGGTTATCTCCATTGGTTCCGCCACCTGTCGTAGCGAATAACTGCCCCTTTCCAACGGTGTCGATGCTTGAAATTACCCACCCGTTAGAGCCCATGACGGCATTTACGTTTATCCCGGAGACGATGGCTCCGGCGGGGGTGATCTGGGTGATCAGGCTGGACCCGGCCGCGATCAAATCACCGGAAAACGGATCGTACGCCAAGTTGAACATGCCCGGCTGAT
The DNA here is from genome assembly GCF_027317285.1 of Ferrovum sp. Classification (NCBI taxonomy): domain Bacteria; kingdom Pseudomonadati; phylum Pseudomonadota; class Betaproteobacteria; order Ferrovales; family Ferrovaceae; genus Ferrovum; species Ferrovum sp. The sequence continues at coordinate 24,887 of NZ_DAHVHV010000027.1, forward strand.
TTGTCAAAAGGGCTGTGGTTTTGCCGGTGGCGAGGTTGAGAGTGCCAAAGTTTCCGGTGGAAGTTCCAAAAAATCCACCAGAGGTGTAATACATCGTATTGTTTTTTGGATCGAAGGCGAGGCTTGAGATGGCCGTATCACTGCCGCTCAGAGGTAAGACGGTACCTGATCCTCCAAAGGGGTTGATCGGGAAAGAGGCCACTGAACCACCCCCTCCAGCGGTCCACACTTTATTGCTGGGGCCAACGGCCATATCCACGTTATTCATGTAACCGGGATCCGTGGCGGTAGCGATGTTCCCCGTTGAGGGGTTCACTTGATAAACGGGTGAGGGGAAAAAGCCTCCTCCCGATTGCCCCCCTCCCACCAGCAATTGCCCGTTGGCAGGATTCATTACAATGCCATTGGCAGTGGTACCATACCCTGTGGCGGCGATGGACATCGAGGAATTCGAATAAGTAATGGCCCCGGTCTGTGCGGAAACGGTGGCCGCCATTTCGAAAATATTTCCAGTCGTAGCCCCTTGATTTCCCATCGTGTAATACAAATTGTCGGTGATTGTCGATGCTTCACCGGTCACTGACCACACTGATAAGGAAACCCCCGCTGCCACAGTCAGAAACCTGCTCAACGTCCGTTTTGTCTTTGTTTCTTTTGTTTCGGCTCTCCGTTCAGCCAAGGTTTTCCTGGTATTACGCTTGGTTTTAATCATTTTCCCCTCCCCGTTTTATCTGATAATTCCTAACCCTGTTGAAAATCACGGTGTCTCGTCTGGTCCCAGTGAAGCAACGCCGAACACTACTGTTCCGGTTTTATCCAGAAGTCATTTGATACAGGATGGGATTCATGTTAGCGGTGGGTCTTGGGGGGTGACAATCCCTCCGTTGGGGGGGATGAAGGCTGCTGGTGCCAGCGGAGGCTGATGGTCACACTGTGTCGCAGGGCCGGAAACGTGAACTTGTCAGGCTCCCCGATACATGTGTGGTCAGCTAGGCCATGACCACACAAAATCAAGGCGAAGCATCGCCCTCTGTTTGGACCCCGCAATCCAGTCCTTTGACCCCAAAAGGGTTTTAGGCGGCACGGTGTGCTGGCTGCGCGACCAGACGCACGCCAAGGGCTGCGCACACACGGCTGATGGTATCGAAGCGCGGTTCACTGCCTGGCCGAAGGGCCTTGTACAGGGCCTCCCGCGTGATACCGGAATCCTTTGCAACCTGCGTCATGCCTCGCGAGCGGGCAATATCGCCGAGCGCGGTCGCCAGCAGTGCCGGGTCGTTCTCTTCAAGAACGGTAGTGAGGTACGCCGCCACGTCTTCTTCGCTGTTTAGGTACTCGGCTGCATCGAACTCGGGGAGTTCGGAAACCTTAATCTTCTTGGTCATGGTTCAATCCTCCAAAGACTTTGCCAGGTCGATTGCCTTATTGATGTCGGCCTGCTGCGTTGACTTGTCACCACCGCCGAGCATCACGATTAGCGCGTCACCCGTTCCGTCATACATGCGCCAGCCTGGCCCGAAGTGTTCGCGCATCTCGTACACACCTTCCCCCACCGACTCCACATCGCCCAAGTTTCCGAGTTGGACCTTACGCAAGCGCTTGTTGAGACGCTGCCGGGTCAGTCCATCCTTCAGGCCCTTGAGCCAGTCAGAGAACTCTTCGAGATGTTTTACCGCGTAGGCCATATTTGAATCGTAATCGAGTGATTACATGATGTCAAGGCACAGCACAAACAGATCGTTTGACGGATATTGATGATAAGGCGTTTTTGCATTACTCTACAAAGCATCAACCTGCGAGATTGCGAGGGCACAACGCCATGACCACATTGACTGTTACCGCACGGGGACAAGTGACGTTTCGGAAGGACGTACTGCAACACTTGGGCATCAGGCCAGGCGACAAGATCGAGTTGGACTTACTGCCAGATGGTCGGGGCGTACTCAGGGCGGCACGGCCCGCTGGGACGATATCCGGTTTCGTCGGCCTACTTTCGGGCAGGACGCAGAAGGTAGCCACCATCGAAGAAATCAACGAGGCGGCTGCGCAAGGATGGGCAGGCAAGAAATGAAGGTCTCAGTAGATACCAATGTCCTTGTGCGTGCTGTTGTGCGCGACGATCCCGAGCAAGCGGACGTTGCTGCCACAGTCTTGACCGACGCCGAGTTGATTGCGGTAGCAACGCCGTGCCTATGCGAATTTGTTTGGGTGCTGCTCCGGGTATATGGCTTCCAGCAAGCCGACGCGGCCAGCGCAATCCGCGCACTACTTGCCGCTGCGAACGTGGAGGTGAACAGGCCAGCCGTAGAGGCTGGCCTGCGGGTGCTCGACGCAGGCGGAGATTTTGCCGATGGTGTTATTGCCTACGAGGGCAACTGGCTTGGTGGAGAAACCTTCATTTCCTTCGATAAGAAGGCGGTGGCACTACTCACGGCCCAAGGACAATCAACGCGTCTTTTGTGACCGAGCGACGGGCTCTCAACACCGATGCCGCGTTCTTTCAGTTCGTTCACGATCCGCAGCAGGTCTTGAAGGCTGTGTCACCAGCGGTCCGAATTTCCCATAAAACAGCGGGATGAAATTCCCGAAGGCAAGTTTGAGCAGGGCTTTGGTTGAAAGCGAAGGTCGGTTTGCCGCAGGGGTTTCATTCGCCTACCAATCGCGCAATAAAACCCGCTTGATTCGTCAACGCGTAACTCATTGATTAAAAATGGTTGTGCAAAAATATCTTGCGGACTTCGTGCCGTGTTCTGGGGGATCGAGTTGGAGAGAGAAGAAGCACCGCCTCCGTTCCCAGGGAAATGTCGCAATACTTTATCTTCGGACAGGCCGGAGCCCACCCTATGAGTCGCGAGAATTGGACAATGTTTGTATGTCCCTGCCATTTGTCGTTGCTGTCTTGAAAATTTTACACTATCCTGTCGTGGTTTGACCTAAACTGGCCATCACCATGTCTACAAGTACCAGCGAGAGCGAGATCCTCACCATCAAGCAGGTCGCCGACTATCTGAAGGTCACGGAGCGGACGATCTACAGACTGGCGGCAGACAAAAAGATCCCAGCCTTCAAGGTTGGCGGGACGTGGCGGTTTTCGCGTGCGGACATCGACAACTGGATCAAGCAGAAGTCGATGGAAGGACTCGACACCGGACGCGACGGAGATGATACGGCCAAGGTCCAAACGAACGATGGGGAGTATGCGTGATGAGTTATTACAACGATGCACAGTTCGAAGCCATGATGGCAGACATGGAGTCGGATCGCGCCGAGCGCAAACAGTCTTTTCAGGGGGACGCACCGCAAAA
>NZ_DAHVHV010000028.1:0-27622 GCF_027317285.1 Ferrovum sp.
CCCACCAGACGGGAATTGAAACTGCCGATCTGGCTGCGCACCGTCGCGGTCGGGTCCCCCATCGGGTCGTTGGAACGAACGGCAATGGTCCCTCCATAGGTCGCATCCCCCACCGTACTGGCCCGTCCCGGCCCCCGGTCCACGGTGACTTCGCCCGTATCCTGAGCCAGGAAATAACTGTTGACATGATGCGAGAAGTTGGCGCCGTCGACGAAGGGGATTCCATCGAAGGTGACATTGTATTGCCCGTCGACGAAGGAACGCATGGTTAAGGACGGGTTTTCGTTTCCCCCCGGTCCGTTGGGACTGATGGCCCAGACTCCGGGTGCGACGGCGGCATTGTCCACGTAACTGGAGGCACCGGTCTGGGTGTTGTTGATGTAGTTTCGGTTGATGACGGACTGAGGTTCGGTGGCGCTCAGGGAGCCCTGGGTGGGGGCATTGGCCGGCGCCGATTCGGCGGGCGGGATGGCTTCGTTGCTGTTGCCCGCGCCGCTCGACACCGAGCCCAGATCATAGGCCCACAGGGTTCCCGGCAAGGCCGTCAGCATGGAGGCGTGAAACAGTCCTGAGATGAGCGGCTTCAGACGAAATTTCTTGTGCATGGCGCGTATTCCTGTCACTAACGTGAACGGCTCTGGACATGCCATTCATGATTTGCAAATGATATTCATTATCATATAGCAAATAAGAATCATTATCAATAGATAACTGAAAGATTCTGAACGCGGGGGGAGATCTGGCGTTACCAGGTGAGGTGGAGGGTGGTTCCCGAGGAAGAGGAGGTGATGGTCAGGGTAATGCCCAATTGTTGGGCGCGGCGGTAGAGGTGCGGTAATCCCCGTCCTGAACGCGTGGTTGCCATATCAAAGCCCTGTCCATCGTCGCGGACTTCCAGATGGTGGGCGCCGACACTGAAAAATACATGACGGGCGTGACTGTGTTTGGCAATATTCGTGAAGATTTCCTGGACCATGCGCATCAATTGCAGCGTGTTGGAGGTGCTGGGAAAAGGCAACCTGGGTGAATCCTCTACCTGCCAGTGCAAAATGGCTCGACTGGATTCCATGAGGGATTCCAGACGCTCGCGCAGACTTCCCATCTGGGTTGCAAGATCCGTAGGATCTCCATCCAGAGAATCAATCATGAGGCGCAAATCTTCCAGGGCAGAGCGCAACGTCTGTTGAAGGAGTAGTAATTGGGGCGGCTGCCGTTCGGCCTGGACCAGGGCACTCACCAGATAACCCCCTAGTCCGTCGTGCAGGTCGCGCATGATGCGCTCCCTTTCTCCAAATACGGCCTGGCGCATTTCCAGGGTCTGGCGTTCCTGGTAACTTTGCGCCAGGGTTCGGCTCTTTTCTGCCACCATGGAATTCAAGTCGCGATTCAGGGTTTCGAATAAAACCAGGGAACGGTCAAAGCGCAGGAGCAGGAGGAAGGCGATGGCAATTCCCAGAACGGTGGAGCCCCAATAAAAGATGAAAACCGGAATCTCGCGCCGGGCGTGGAGAAGATAGGCCAGGTCATGGTACCCCGTCAGGGCGGAAAACAGGATGGAAAAGAACAGGAGCCAGGTTTCGCTGGGCAGACATTGGTGGCGAAATTGGTAAATGGTGAACAGAATATACAGGGAAATCGCGCTGTACCCCAGGCCCAGCAGGCCGAACCCGCGAAACAGATAGGGCGAGGGGAACAGCAAGATCAGAAATGGGCCCACGGTCGTATAGATCAGAAAAAACTTTTCGAGGGTAGGGCGCTGAACCTTGACGAAGCGGTGGATCAGAAGCAGGAGGCAATAGATGTAACACATGATGGCGGTCAGTACCAGCCATAACCATTGATGGTGCGTGAGCCAGGGGACTTCCTGAATGAAGAAAATGGCGGTGTAGAGGGCGCTGAATCCGCCGCACAGTGAGAACATGAGGTAGAGGGTTTCCTGGCGCCGTCTCAACCAGATGATGAACAAGATGAAGGAGAGCAGCAAAAGCAGGGTGAAAGAGATGGTGGGGACGATGACCTCGCGGAAATACCGGGCGTTGTAGGCGGGCCTCAATGTGGCGTCGGGACCTATCTGGAAGGGGCTCAGACCGGATTCTTCCTGGGCATAGCCGAGGAGATTCAATACGATCTGGTTCTCCCCGGCGTGGAGGAGCGGGCCTGGAAAACTGAAGAATGAAGGGCGGTAACTGTTATGGCTGACGGGTTCGGTGAAGCGTCCTCCGGAGCCGACCAGTTGGCCATTGATGAATATTTTGGCATTGACGCTCAGGCGTGGGAGATAGATGGCCCAAAGGTCATTGGGAGAACGGTCGAGCGTGAAAGAAAAACGATACCAGCCGAAGCCCCCTTTGAAGGGGTGACTCAGATCCCAGTTATCTGGCAGTTGGACGGGAGTCCAGCGGGACTGTGGCAGGGTAGGGGGTGTGGTCTGGCTCTGATCGAAGACAAACTCCCCATGGTCTAGCCGTTCCACCTCTGCGTTGGCATCAGACAGCAGCAGACCCATGAAGAGGAGACCCACAAAGGGCATCCAGAAAAAGAGGCTTGCGAATGGATTTCTGGCCATCTTGGTCGGGACCGGATTACCTCCTGTTTTTGATGAGGCCCAGTTGAACAGCTTCCTGGGTAGCTTCAATATTCGAATGTACGGAAAGTTTTTCATAAATCCGGCGGATATGCGTGCCAACGGTATTGTTGCTGATGTTGAGCAAGGAAGCGATCTCGTTGCGTTTATATCCCTTGGTGATCAGATTGAGGATATCCTTTTCCCGTTCTGTCAGGGCCACCTGAGGAGTCGTGGGGGTGGATTTTTCCCATTCCCCGAATTGACTGAGAAGGAAACGGGCGACCTTGGGGTTGATGGGACTTCCCCCGTCGATCAGCATCAGCAGATTGTCGGCAATGGTCGTGAAGGAACTGTCCTTGAGAAGATAGCCACGCGCACCCGCCTTGAGGGCATTCACCACGTGCTGTTCATCACCGAAAACAGTCAGGACCAGAGACTCCGTCGGACTCTGGCTGTTGTGGATCTGACGAATCAGGTCGAGTCCCGAACCATCGGGAAGTCCCAGGTCGATCAGTGCGACACGCGGAGGATGTGCAAGAAAGGCTTCCTGTCCTGCGCGCAGTGATCCAGTGGCTGCAATGACCTGAAGGAGCGGATGCGCGCTGATGGCCTCAACCAAGCGCTCTCGAGTGATGGGCTCGTCCTCGACGATCAGGACGGAGTTGCGTTGGGTGGGCGGGATCATGGCGGAGGTCCAGAGAGGGAAAATTCGGTCGAGTGCGGGAGAGCATACTGGCTCGATGACTTTCTGACCATCACCGGAACAGGTGATTCACGAGGTTTGGATCAGATGGCCATGGGTGCTGTCAGGGAAGGGTGATGCTGGTAGGCTTCCAGGATGAAATCTTCGGGTTGAATCTGCTCCAGCCATTCGGGCGCGTACTGTCCCGTTTCGGCATAGGCAGGAATGCGGGGGGAAAGGGACAGACGGGGAGCGGGGTAGGGCGCTCGTTTCAGTTGGGTTTCCAGCATGGGCAGGTGATTTTCATAAATGTGTGCGTCCCCGATGAAATAGGTGAACCAGCGTGGGCGATATCCGCTCAGATGACCCATCAGGGTCAGCAGGGCTGCGCCCTCGGCCAGGTTGAAGGGAGCCCCCAGCCCCAGATCGTTGCTGCGGATATACAGACAAAGGGAGAGCTCCCGGGTTTCGGGGTTGGCCAGAAACTGATAAAGCAGGTGGCAGGGTGGGAGCGCCATTTCGTCCAGTTGCGCCCAGTTCCAGCCATGGAACAGGATACGACGGCTGGTTGGATCGGACATGAGCGTATCGAGACAGGTGCGCAGTTGATCGATGGCCTTGTAAAGCAGGAGGCGGGGATGACCTGCAGGGTCGGGTAGGGTACAAAGGGGCTGGAAGCCCTGGGCCAGGGCACGTTGAGTTTGAGCCGCATGTTGTGGATGGGTCAGGTCGATTTCCTTGTATGCCGGCCAGGCGCGCCATTGAACGCCGTAAAGCGGACCCAGGTCATCGATCCCCTGGCGGAAGGGGTTATTGAGCCAGGCGGCATTGTCATTGGCATTCTGGTCCCATACCCGACATCCCAGAGCACGAAAGTTTGCTGCATTGCGGTAACCACGCAAAAAACCTACCAATTCTCCCATGGCCGAACGGAAGGCCAGTTTGCGGGTGGTCAGGGCAGGGAATTCCCGAGCCAGGTCAAAACGCAGCATGGCCCCCGGCAAACTCAAGGTGCGGATGCCCGTACGGTTGGACTGCCAGGTTCCCTGGGTCAGGACTGTACGAATGAGGTCGAGATAGGACTGCACGATGAAACCCCTTGTCATGGAGGTGCCCATGATACCATTGGCAATCGTTCGAATCCTTGTGGTTGCCTTCCATGTCCGTGTCTCACGTCCCCTCGCCCGCTGGTCTTCCCGTATTTCCTGAATTGAACGGATTGACCGAAATCCCTCATTTCATGGTGGCGGAATGGACCCCGGCGGAGTGGGTGAGACAGGGCATGTTTCACGTTCTGGTCGTGTTACCTGCGGCGCCTGAGGACGGGGGCACAGGTCCGGGTCAGGAGACTCTGAATGCGCTGCGCCAACGACGGGCCCAGTCGGAAGTTTGCGCGTCTCAAAAAAAGAAGAAGGGATTCGACCCCCATGTGGCCATGCTGCCGGACGGCGTTCTCGTTTCCTGGGTCTGGCTGACGGGTGCGTCCCGGAACTTTGAACGACATACCCGGCTGCGGCAAGCCCTCCAGCCTTTGCTCGAAGAGAAACCCACGCATCTGGCGGTCTGGTTCAGCGGGCAGGAATCCTCTTCCGAGCAGGAAGAGATTCTCTACACACTGACGCTCAATGGGCGATCCTTGCCGAGTGCCCAACGTGCCGCCTGGTGTGGGGTAAAGGCGTGGTTTCTGCTGGGTTCACCCCCCCCTCCCGACCTTTCTGCGCGTCCGGTTTCCCTGGCGCTCGCCAATACCTTGACGCGAGCCTTGACGGTGCTGCCCCCGAATCGGCTGACACCGGCAAACTATCGCGAATTCCTTCGACAGTGGGCACGGGAAGAGCGTTGGGATTGGGAAGAATATGGGGTGGAACGTTTGCAGACTCTGGGGGCAGGGGCATTTCTGGCGGTGGCACAAGGCAGTGCAGAAGCTGATGCGGCGATTGTCCATTTGACCTGGTCTCATCCCCGGGCCGCCCATCGAGTGGCTCTGGTGGGAAAGGGGATCTGTTTCGATACCGGCGGCCTCAATCTCAAACCGGCACGCTACATGCAGGGCATGCATGGAGATATGAATGGTTCCGCCGTGGTTCTGGGGCTCATGCAGGCCATCGCCCGACTCCAGTTGCCGCTGGTCGTGGATGCCTGGTTGGCGATTGCCCAGAACTCAGTGGGTCCTCGGGCTTATCGTCAGAATGAAATCGTGACGACGCTGGAGGGAACTACCCTGGAAGTCGTTCATACCGATGCAGAAGGGCGGATGGTTTTGGCTGACACACTGACGCTGGCGGCACGACAGAAACCCGACCTGATCGTGGACTTTGCCACTTTGACCGGGAGTATGCATACCGCATTGGGAAGCCGGTACAGCGGGTTGTTCACCACGTCGGCGGTGCTTGCCCGCCTGGCGGAAGAGGCCGGAAAGAGCAGCGGTGAGCGTGTGTGGGTATTTCCTCAGGATGAAGACTACGATGAGGCATTGGAAAGTTCAGTGGCGGACATCAAGCAGTGTACCTTGGAGGGTGAAGCCGACCACATTCTGGCTGCCCGTTTCCTGTCCCGTTTCACGGCACAGTTGCCCTGGGTTCATATGGATCTCTCCGCTTCGCTCCACCCCGAGGGGTTGGGTGCCGTGGCGACGGAAGTGACGGGCTTCGGGGTGCGCTGGGGGGTCGAATTTCTGGACAAGTGGATAAAAAATCCTTTATAATCTCCAGGATTGAGTAGTGTGGTGTCTCTGCAGTGGGCCTCGGGCCCTTTTTTTATTTGTGTGATTTCAGGGAATAGGTTACCAGGCGAATATGGATCTCGTGGGATTGGTGGATAAAACAGTGACGGGACTGGGCTATGAGTTCGTGGAACTCGAACGCGCAGGCCGGGGGTTGTTACGTGTTTTCATCGATCATCCCAATGGGATCGGTGTGGAGGATTGCGCTACGGTCAGTCATCAGTTGACCCGCTTGTTCGGTGTGGAAGAAGTGCCCTATGAACGGCTCGAAGTATCCTCACCCGGTTTGGACCGACCGTTGAATAAGACCGCCGATTTCGAACGGTTTTTAGGGCGCGAGGTCAAAGTCAAACTGCGCATTCCTCATGCAGGTCAGAGAAATTTTTTGGGGCGTCTTGAAGCAGTGACTGAACAGACCCTTACTTTGGCAACCTCGGCGGGATTATTGGATATGGCGCGCGAAGATATCGAACGTGCCCGTCTCGTGCCGGAATTGTGAGTGGAGAGAACAGAATGAGCAAGGAAGTACTGTTGTTGGTCGATGCGCTGGCGCGGGAGAAAAACGTTTCGCCCGAGATCGTGTTTGTGGCACTGGAACAGGCTCTGGCATCGGCCACCCGTAAGAAGCATGGGGAGGAAGACATCGATGTGCGGGTCAGCATCGATCGTCATACCGGCGATTTCCAGTCCTATCGGCGCTGGCGTGTCGTGGAGGATCAGGAATGGCTGTCCGAATTCCAGGAATTGCCCCTGTCCCAGGTACGCGTAAACAATCCAGACGCCCAAGCCGGGGAGATCATCGAGACTCCCCTGGAGCCCATCGAGTTTGGACGTATTGGGGCACAGGCTGCCAAGCAGGTGATTTTTCAGAAAATCCGGGATGCGGAACGAGAACAGATTCTGGCGGATTTCCTGCAACGACAGGACAATCTGGTCAGCGGTCTGGTCAAGCGCCAGGAACGCGGGAATTATATCGTGGAATCCGGTCGGGTCGAAGCCCTGCTGCCACGTGATCAGTTGATTCAGCGCGAAAATTTGCGTATTGGCGATCGGGTTCGCGCCTACTTGCTCCGGGTCGAGCGTGGTGGACGGGGGCCTCAGGTGATTTTATCGCGTGTGGTCCCGGAATTCCTGATCAAATTGTTTGAACTGGAAGTGCCGGAAATCGAGGAAGGCTTGTTGGAGATCAAGGCAGCGGCCCGTGACCCCGGCGTTCGCGCCAAGATTGCCGTTCATTCCAAAGATCGGCGTATCGACCCCATCGGAACCTGTGTCGGAATGCGGGGATCACGGGTACAAGCCGTGATTTCGGAATTGGGTGGGGAACGAGTCGACATCATTCTATGGTCGGAAGACCCCGCTCAGTTTGTGATCAATGCGCTGGCACCTGCAGAGGTCAATTCCATTCGCGTGGATGAAGAATCCCACAGCATGGACGTGGTGGTGGACGAAGATCATCTGGCGCAGGCGATTGGCCGGAATGGACAAAATGTTCGCCTGGCCTCGGAGTTGACCGGTTGGTCGCTCAATATCATGACCGAAGATCAGGCCCAGGAAAAGGACGAGGTGGAAACACTGCGCTTGCGCAATTTGTTTGTGACGCGCCTGGATGTGGACGAAGAGGTGGCGGACATCCTGATTCAAGAGGGGTTTTCCAGTCTGGAAGAGGTTGCTTACGTGCCCAAACTGGAGATGCTGTCGATTGCGGCCTTCGACGAAGATACGGTGAATGAGTTGCGGAGTCGGGCGCGCAATGCTTTGCTGACGGAAGCAATCGCCACGGAAGAAAAGGTTGAACATGCAGTGGAAGATTTGAGACATATGGCGGGAATGGATCCAGAAACTGCGGTTCTATTGGCTTCAAAGGGAATTCATACGGTGCAGGATCTGGCAGATCTGGCGGTGGATGAACTGGAAGAATTGACGGGACTGACGCAAGAACGCGCCAGTGCCCTGATCATGGCGGCGCGCGCTCCGCTGTTTGAGTAATCAGGAGACATCAACCATGACGCACTCCACCGTGACGGATTTGGCTACAGAATTAAAAATGACGTCCTCGGCGTTGCTCGATCAATTACAAGCGGCGGGTATTCAAAAGACGGCTCAGGATACGCTGACCGAACGGGACAAGGCTGTTTTGCTGGAACATCTGCGCGAGCAGCATGGCCGCTCAGAGCCAAAAACACGGATTACCCTGACCCGGCGTCAGACCAGTGAAATTCGCAAGGCAGACAATACGACCGGTAAGGCACGCACCATACAGGTGGAAGTTCGAAAAAAACGCGTCTTGATCAAACGGGATGTGACAGAAAATCAGCCAGAAGAGGTTCTGGAAGTCTCTGAAAGTGTTCCTTCTGTCATGGGAAGCGAGGTAGAGGCATCTGAGGTCGGGATGGAAGTGTCTTTGCATGATGAAGCAGAGGTTGTTACCGAATCGCCTGAAGTTCAGGGCGTGGATGCGCCATTGCCTCCAGTTCCCGAGGTTGAGGAAGAAGCGATTCAAGGCTCGGATACGGTGATGACCGTTCCTGATTCGGAAGTCTCTCCAGAAGAAGAAACCGTTTCTGCCCCGCCTCCCGCTGAGTCTCCACTGTCGCAACGGACGCTCCGTGTTTCGCCCATCGATGAGGAACAGCGTGCCATTCGGGAAATGGAGGCGCGCCGTCAGGCCGAATTACGTTCCAGGCAAGCGGCTGATGCACTGGATAAAATGGAACGGGCGCGGATCCGCAGGGAAGCCGAAGAAAAGGCCGAGGCTGCCCGAGTGGCGGCTTTGGCGGTCAGCGCCAAGCCAGTGGTGGCGGAGCCCCGTTCTGAAAAAACGGGGACCCTTCACCGTCCTGCGGTGGCAGTGGCTGCCACCACGGATGCGGCCGGTGTGCGTAAACCTGCAAAGAAAACAGAAAAACAACCGGCCACGGCTTGGACCGATGATGGCGCCAAACGTCGAGCACTCAAGACGCGCGGAGAAACCGGAGGGACGGGCTGGCGTGAACCTCATGGCCGTCATGGCAAGGGACATAAGGCAGATTCCTCCCAGTCCCATGCTTTTTCGGCGCCTACCGAGCCCATCATTCATGAGGTTCTGGTGCCCGAAACCATCACGGTTGCGGTACTGGCGCAGAAAATGGCCGTCAAGGCCGCCGAGGTGATCAAGACGCTGATGAAAATGGGCATGATGGTGACCATCAATCAGATACTGGATCAGGAAACGGCCATGATCGTGGTACAGGAATTAGGTCACATGGCCAAACCTGCCAAGTTGGATGATCCGGAAGCACTGCTTGCGGAAACTGGGACTGTCCATGTAGATGCGATCCTTGAACCCCGTGCTCCGGTCGTCACCGTTATGGGACATGTGGACCATGGCAAAACCTCGCTTCTCGACTACATTCGTCGGACCCGTGTGGCCAGTGGTGAAGCAGGAGGGATTACCCAGCATATCGGGGCATATCATGTGGAAACACCGCGCGGCATGGTAACTTTTCTGGATACCCCGGGGCATGAGGCATTTACAGCGATGAGGGCTCGGGGTGCCAAGGTTACGGACATCGTGATTTTGGTGGTGGCAGCAGATGATGGAGTCATGCCCCAGACCATCGAGGCCATCCACCATACCAAGGCGGCGCAGGTGCCAGTGGTCGTGGCGGTCAACAAGATGGACAAACCCGAGGCAAATTTCGACCGAATCAAGAATGAGTTGGTCACCCAGGGGGTGCTTCCTGAAGAGTATGGCGGTGACGCACAGTTTGTCGCCGTTTCCGCCAAATCCGGCATGGGAATCGATGAATTGCTCGAATCCGTACTGCTTCAGGCTGAAGTTCTGGAACTGAAGGCTCCTCGCAATACCCCTGCCAAAGGGATCGTCATCGAAGCTCGTCTCGATAAGGGGCGCGGTCCCGTAGCGACGATTCTGGTGCAATCCGGTCAGTTACGGCGTGGGGACATGGTTCTGGCCGGGGCGGCTTATGGGCGGGTACGGGCCATGTTGAACGAGGCGGGACAGCCGGTGGAGAGTGCCGGACCTTCGATTCCCGTAGAAATTCAGGGATTGACCGAAGTTCCTGTGGCCGGTGAAGATGTCATGGTCCTGAATGACGAACGTAAGGCGCGGGAAATCGCCCTGTTTCGTCAGGGCAAGTTCCGCGATGTGAAACTGGCCCGGCAGCAGGCTGCGAAACTAGAAAACATGTTCGATCAGATGGGGGAAGGAGAAGTCAAAACCTTGTCCCTCATCGTAAAATCTGACGTTCAGGGTTCCTACGAAGCACTTTCCCAGTCCCTGCTCAAGTTGTCCAACGAGGAAGTCCGGGTCAACATCGTTCATGCGGCGGTGGGCGGAATCACCGAGTCGGACGTCAATCTGGCTCTGGCTTCCAAGGCTGTGATCATTGGCTTCAATACCCGCGCGGATGCAACGGCGCGCAAGTTGATCGCTTCAGCGGGGGTGGATGTGCGGTATTACGACATCATCTATACCGTGGTGGACGAAGTCAAGGCCGCGCTCTCCGGCATGTTGGCACCCGACCGCAAGGAAAATATCCTGGGACTGGTGGACGTTCGAGAAGTGTTCCGTATCTCGCGGGTGGGGGCTGTGGCTGGTTGCTACGTTCTGGAGGGTGTGGTCAAGCGGGGCGCCCAGGTTCGACTGCTGCGGGATCAGGTGGTGGTTCATACGGGCGAACTGGACTCTCTCAAACGCTTCAAGGACGATGTTCGTGAGGTCAAAACAGGCTTTGAATGCGGCTTGTCCCTGCGTAACTATAATGATCTGAGGGTGGGGGACAAGTTGGAAGTCTTTGAAATCGTAGAAGTCGTTCGGAGTCTGTGAGTCCGGTATGAAACATTTTCCGCGCCAGATACGGGTGGCTGATCAGATCCAGAAAGAATTGGCTGATTTGCTCCGGCGTGAATTCAAGGACCCACGCGTGGGCATGATCACCATTACAGCGGTGGAGGTGGCGGGAGATTATGCCCACGCCAAGGTCTATGTCAGTTCGCTTCAGGGGGAGGAGGTATTGGCCCGCTCCCTGGAGGCATTGCGCGATGGGGCGGGATTTCTGCGCCATCATCTGGGGCGGCGCCTGACCTTGCACACCCTGCCGCAGTTGCATTTCGTGGCAGATACTTCGGCGGATCGGGCCTTTGTTCTCACCAATCTGATCGATGCCGCGCGGGCGGCCGATGAAGCCCTCCCAAAATCCTGAACGTCCGGAGCGGCGTGCCCTTACCGGGGTCATCCTGCTCGACAAACCGTTTGGATTGTCGAGCAATCATGCCTTGCAGCGTGTGCGTCGTCTTTTTCGGGCGCTCAAGGCGGGGCACACCGGCACTCTGGATCCCCATGCCACAGGATTGCTCCCCCTCTGTCTTGGAGAAGCTACCAAGTATTCGGGATGGATTCTCGATGCACCAAAGACTTATCACGCTACCCTGACCCTGGGACAGACCAGCAGTACCGGGGACGGAGAAGGCATATTGAGTCCGGGGCTCCCCTATTCGGGGAACGAAACGACACTGAATGCCGCACTCGCCGGATTTCTGGGCCCCCAACTCCAGTTACCTCCCATGCATTCGGCGCTCAAGATCCAGGGACAGACTCTGTACCAACTGGCGCGTGCCGGTCAGGAAGTGGAACGTGTTCCTCGTGCCATCCATGTTCATGAGATACGTCTTCTCTCCTGGCGGGAAGATCAGGTGGTCATTGAGACCAGGGTCAGCAAGGGCACCTACATCCGGGTTCTGGCTCAGGATATTGGTGTTGCCCTGGGGTGTGGTGCCTATCTGAGTGGTTTGCGGCGGACGGCCACCGGTCCTTTTGACCTGGATGGGGCGGTGACCCTGGAAGGTCTGGAAGGGATGACGCAAACTGAGCGCGATGCCTGTCTTCAGCCAGTGGACTGTCTGCTGGCCGGACTGCCGCGCCTCGATCTCTCTCCCGTTCAGGGGCAGGCCCTGAGTCAGGGGCAGATCGTCGCCGGGAATCCTCTCTGGCAGGAATCGCTTTACCGGGTTTATGCCCAGGATCGATTTTTGGGATTGGCCCAACCGGATGCCACGCGCAGGAATCTGGTACCCCGGCGCATGATGGGCGATTTAACCTCTTCCTGGGTTCAGGAACCTTGTGCCCCATGAGACCTCATTCACCATCCACTCCCTCTTCTGCTTCTGCGCCCCATGCGTTTGCAGCAGGAGACTGGCGTGTCATTCGTGGGTTGATGCCCTACCTGCTGGCATTCAAGGGAAGGGTTGTCCTGGCTTTGTCCTGTCTGGTGCTGGCCAAGGTGGCCAATGTGGGTGTTCCCTTGCTGCTCAAGGAGATCATTGATCGTCTTGCACCGGGAAAAGGCGCGCTGATGGTGCCGGTGGCTTTGGTCCTGGCTTATGGGGCATTGCGCTTTTCGACAACCCTGTTCAACGAGTTGCGGGATGGGGTCTTTGCCAAGGTGACCCAGCGTGCCATCCGGCGCATTGCCCTGTCCGTGTTTCAGCACCTGCATGCCCTGAATCTGAGCTTTCACCTGGAACGCCATACCGGCGGACTATCGCGCGATATTGAACGGGGCACGTGCGGCATCGAGAGTTTGTTGCGGTTCACCCTTTTCAGCATTTTTCCCACCCTGGTGGAAATGGCCTTGGTGGCGGGCATTCTGGCCTGGAAATACGATATCTGGTTTGCCCTGATTACCTTGGCGACATTGGGGATTTATATTGCGCTGACGGTGGTGATCACCGAATGGCGCACCCATTTCCGGCGGCGCATGAACGAACTGGATTCCAGGGCCAATGCCTGTGCCATCGACAGCCTGATCAACTATGAAACGGTCAAATATTTTGGAAATGAAGCCTGGGAAGCGCAACGCTACGATCAGAATCTGGCTCGCTGGGAAGAGGCAGCGGTCAAAAGCCAGACTTCTCTGGCTTTGCTCAATGGAATCCAGAGTCTGATCATCGGAGTGGGCGCAGTGGCACTGATGTTGCGGGCAACCGCAGGGGTGTCTGCTGGGCGCCTGACCGTGGGGGATCTGGTCCTGATCAATGCACTTCTGCTGCAACTGTACATGCCCTTGAACTTCCTGGGCGTGGTGTATCGTGAAATCAAGCAGTCCCTGGCGGACATGGATCGCCTGTTTCGATTATTGACGGTGGAAACGGAGATTCGTGATGACCCCGATGACCGACCCTTGAGGGTTGAAGGCGGGGTCGTTCGTTTCGAAGCGGTGGATTTCTTCTATGACGAACGGCGTGCCATTCTGCATCAGGTGGATTTCGAGATCCCGGCCGGACATAAAGTGGCGGTCGTTGGGTCGAGCGGGGCCGGAAAGTCTACGCTGTCCCGCCTTCTGTTCCGTTTCTATGACGTGCAACATGGGCGCATACTGATCGATGGTCAGGACATCCGCCAGGTCACTCAACAGTCCTTGCGTGCCGCGATCGGTATCGTGCCTCAGGATACGGTGTTGTTCAACGACACGATCTATGCCAATATCGCCTATGGACGGCCCGGCGCCACCCGCGGGGAGGTTCTGCGTTGTGCCCAGGCCGCCCATATCCATGCATTTATCGAAAGTTTGCCAGAAGGTTATGAAACCCAGGTGGGGGAACGGGGACTCAAGTTGTCCGGCGGGGAGAAGCAGCGCGTCGCCATTGCCCGTACCCTGCTCAAGGCTCCACGTATTCTGGTATTCGATGAGGCCACTTCGGCCCTCGACTCTCACTTCGAGCGGGAAATCCAGGAAGAGTTATCTTCCATGGCGCGCCACCACACCACCTTGGTCATTGCACACCGGTTGTCCACCATCGTCGATGCCGATCAGATCCTGGTCATGGAAGCGGGGCGCATCGTGGAACGGGGCACGCATTCCGAGTTACTGGCCAGAAATGGGCGATATGCGGAACTATGGGCCTTGCAGCAGGCAGAAGAGGCCCAATCCGGGTAAAAAGGGTTTGTCAACCGAGACTGGGGCGATTCATCGCCCCGCAGGCACGAGAGTTAGAGGGCAACGCCCGGTTTTGGAGCGGGTTTGGCCGATAACAATCCCAAAGTGGTCTGGTCCTGCACTTCCAGCCAACGCCGTACCCGATTGGCATCGGAAAACCGGGCATGATGACCGCGGGAATCGAGCAGGACGATGATGGTGGGACGCTGGTGGATGGTGGCCTGCATGACCAGACATTGTCCCGCTTCATTGATGAAACCGGTTTTGGACAGACCGATCTGCCAGCCTTCCTGGGCAACCAGGGGATTGGTATTGTGCAAGGTGACCAAGCGTCCTCCCCGTCCGATGGGGACCTGAATCTCGGAGCGGGTGGTGATCTCGTGAATCAGGGGGACTTTGACGGCGGTACTCACCAGCACGGCCAGATCCTGAGCCGTGGCGACATTGGCGCCATTGAGTCCGCTGGCATCTTCAAAATGAGTATCCTTCATGCCCAACTTCTGGGCTTGCAGGTTCATCTGCTGAACAAAGGCGGTTGTGCCCCCGGGAAAGTTTCGGGCAAGCGCCGCAGCGGCGCGGTTCTCAGAGGCGACCAGGGCCATGCGCAGAAAATCGAGGCGGGTCGCCCGGGTACCCACGCGCAGGTGGGAATGACTGTAACGCAACGTGTCCACATCTTCCTGCGTCACGGTCAAGGTTTCTTCCAGATCCTGATGATTCTGAATGACCACCAGCGCCGTCATCAATTTTGTGATGGAGGCGATGGGATGGGTGGGTTCGGGATTTTTGGCGTAAACGACTTTCTGGGTCTGTTCATCCACGACCAAGGCAGTGACCGAGAGGAGTGCCATATGTCTGGGGTCTGGATCGACGGGAGCCCCATGATGATGGTGGTGCAGGTGGTGGTGAACCTGTGCTTCTGCCAACGGAACATGGGTGACGAGGAGGGCCATGAACCCCGTGAGGACCCAAGAGCGCAAAGCAGAAGAGGATAATAACATGGGTGAATTCCGAGGGTGAATGAGACGGTTCAACGATACAAAAAAACCCCCTGAAAGGCAAGGGGATTATCCCGGTTTTACGTGATTTTCCCAGAATTTTTCAAGGCGGGGTACGGACACGGGGTACGGCGTTTTGAGCGACTGGGCAAAGAGTGAACAATGCAACTCTTCCAGCAGCCAGCGAAACTCTTCCAATGCCGGACTGGGACCCCGCCGCTGAAGGGTGTCTGCCCAGCGTCGTTCCAGGCGCATCAGGTCGGTATTCTTGCGGCTGTCTCCGGCGGGGTCGCGGGGCAGTTTTTCCAGACGAATTTCCATGGCGTGCAGGTAGCGGGGAAAATGCGCCAGTCTGGCGGGGGGCGTGGTGCGCAACGTGGTGAGATTCACCAGACGTTGACGACGATGCTCCAGTTCCTTCAGGGGACCTGCCAGGCCGGGTTGGCGTGACAGTTGGGTCAGACGTTGGACCACATTGCGGTGCCGCATGAAAATGTCCTGGAACAAGGCTACCTGGGCCTTCAGGGACTGACTCAGGTTTCCCTTGAGGGATTGGAGACGATGCTGGAAATCGATGCGTGTGCGCGGCGGAACCCCTTCGTCCGGCAACCATTGGCGCAACACCTGCTGAAGCAAGAGGTCGAAGAGGGTATCTGCGGTGACGGGGTCCCCATTTTGGGCCAGACGAGAGAATTCAGGCAGGAGGGGAAGGAGGTCGGGCAAGGCATTTGTTCCTTTGGGCCGTAGCGGGGCCAGACTCAATTGGGCCAATCGGCGGATTCCGGCTCGGGTGCTGGCGAGCGCTTCTTCCTGATCATCGAAGGCCACCAGGTCCACGGTTTGTCCCCGATCCACCAAACCCGGATAGACCGTGAGGACGATACCCGCGCGCGCCAATGTCCGGGAGTCGGTAAGTTCCTCGAAATCCCAACGCGTCAGCCCCTTTCGTACCCAGTCCGGATCCTCCTGGGAACTCAGGGCGTGATGGAGCGGATTGTTCCATTGAGCGCGCAGCAGGTCGGGGTCGCGGCCACTGGCGATTTCCTGGTCAGCTTCATCGGTCAGGACCAGGCGCATTTTCAGATGTTCGGGCGGGGTGGCCCAATCCTCGGCGGATACCGTCTGCCCGCTGCGCTGGCGGACGAAATCCGTCAATTGGAGAAGAAGCGTGCCTCGAGTGGGACCATGACGTTCCAGAAAGGCTGTGACGGTGGGTGGCAGGGGTACCAGGGTACGACGCAGGGTTCCGGGCAGTTTTTTGAGCAGGAATGCGATCTTTTCCCGGATCAGTCCCGGGACCAGCCAATCCAGCGGGGCATCTTCCAACAGGGACAGCGCAAGCAGGGGCAGGGTCAAGGTGACTCCATCGAGGGGATGCCCGGGCTCGAAACGGTAGGTCAGAGGCCAGTCTCGGCCTCTCCAGGAAAAGTGGTCGGGAAACTGGATTTCGGTGATGTCCCCGGCGGCATGGCGCATCAGGAAGTCGCGGGTCATGAGCAGGGGGTCCGGGTGCTCCGGGGTTCGTTCGCGTAACCAATGGTGCAGGCGCTGGGCGCTCCACACTTCGAGGGGCAGGCGATCCTCATAAAAGGCGCAGAGATCCTCTTCGGGAATCAGGACACCCTGGCGCCGTCCCTTATGTTCCAAGGCCAGGACTTCAGCCATGGTGGCCAGGTTGTGGACCAGAAAAGGAGGATGTCGCTTCAATTCTCCTGCGACGAGGCCATGCTGGATGAAGACTCGCCGCGCCTCATGGGGAGCGATGGGACCATACCGTACGGGACGGCGGGCCACCAGGGTCAGGCCATAGAGGGTCACCTTTTCGTAAGCATTGGTCTGTTCGCCCTGAGGATCCCAGTAAGGATCGCCATAACTGCGTTGAACCAGTGTTCCGGCAGCGGCTTCGACCCATTCCGGCTGGATGGAGGCCAGCAGGCGGGCCTGGATGCCTTCGGTTTCTGCCAGTTCGGCCGCCATGACCCAGCGTGGACGTTCCTTGCCCCGCACGCCAGAAGGGATCCGGAAACGAATGCCGCGTGGGCCGAGATAATTCTGTGCTTCCCGATCCCATTGGCCGATCTGGCCCAGTAACCCGCAGAGTAGGGCGCGGTGGATGGATTCCGGTGGGGCGGGACTGTCGTTCGGCAGCCATTGTCGTTCGGCCATCAACCCCACCAGTTGACCGTGCAATTCGCGCCATTCACGCACCCGTGCGGGGGAGAGGTAATTGCGCTGGCAGAAGTGCGCCAGTTGGCGTCCCGATTTGCGGTGTCGAAAGGCTTCCTGAATCTTGTCCCAGATCTGGAGCAGGGCCAGGAATTCCGAACCAGCCTGGAGGAACTGGGCATGGTGGGCATCGGCCCGGGTACGATCATCGGGGGGGCGCGTGCGTGGATCTTGCGCGCTCATGGCTGCCACCAGGACCAGGATTTCCCTCAGGCAATCCAGTTCACGAGCGGCGAGGACCATGCGACCCAACCGTGGATCAAGAGGGAGGGGCGCCAGTTCACAGCCTAACCGGGTGAGTGCGCGGGTCTCGTCCATGGCACCCAGTTCATGCAGGAGCCGATAGCCTTCTTCGATGGCGCGTGGGGTGGGACTGTCCAGCAGGGGGAGCGTATCCAGGCTGCCCAGACCCAGATGCGCCAGGCGCAGGATGACGCTGGCAAGAGAGGTACGGAGGATTTCAGGCGTGGTGAAGGGCGGACGGGCGGAAAAGTCCACTTCGTCATACAGTCGGATACAGATTCCTGCCGCCACTCGCCCACAACGTCCGGCACGTTGGCGGGCCGCTGCCTGTGAGATCTTTTCCACGCGCAACTGGGTGACCTTGGTGCGCAGACTGTAGCGATTGACGCGAGCCAACCCCGTGTCGATGACGAAGTGGATGCCTGGCACTGTCAGGGAGGTTTCGGCAACATTGGTGGCCAATACGATGCGCCGTCCCGCGCCGGTTTGAAACACCCGATCCTGCTCGGCCTGCGATTGACGGGCGTAGAGCGGTAAAATCTCGGTGTGAGGCGGATGATGCTTACGCAGGGCTTCGGCGGCTTGCCGGATATCCCGTTCTCCCGGCAGGAAGATCAGAATGTCCCCGCGAGCATGCAGGTCCCCCAACTCGTCCACAGCATCCAGCAGTGCCTGGAGGTCCCGGTCTTCGTCGTCGTCGGTTTCTTCTTCGCTGAGCGCCTCGATGGGGCGCCAGCGGATCTCCACCGGCCAGGTCCGTCCCGAAACCTCGATGACCGGGGCTTGGTCGAAGTGGGCTGACAATCGTTCCGCCTCGAGCGTGGCGGAGGTCAGAACCACCTTGAGGTCGGGGCGACGAGGGAGCAGACCTTTCAGATAGCCCATCAGGAAGTCCATATTGAGGCTGCGTTCATGCACCTCATCGAGGATCAGGGTGTCATAGCGGCGCAATTCAGGGTCGTGGGCGATTTCGGCCAGCAGGATTCCCTCGGTCATGACTTTGATGAAGGAGCGGTCCGATACCTGATCGTGGAAACGGACCTGGTAGCCCACGGCTTCACCCAGCCGGGTTCCCAGTTCCTGGGCAAGTCGTTGTGCCACGCTGCGCGCCGCCACACGGCGCGGCTGAGTACATCCGATCAGTCCCTCCACTCCCCGTTCGAGAAGCAGGCAGAGTTGGGGGATTTGAGTGGTTTTCCCCGATCCGGTTTCTCCACAGATGATGGTGACGGGATGACGGGATAGTGTGGACAGTATTTCTTCCCGTGCCGCCAGCACCGGCAGATCGCCAGTCAATGCCGGACGCGGCAAGGTCTCCCGACGCCGGGCTCGAACGGCGGGAGAAAAGGGCCTGTACCTCATCGGGTCGGGCGGGTCAGGAGGAGGAATCGCTCATTTCGGTCCCCAGGGCGTTCTGCACTCCAGCGCAAGTGCCAACCCTTGGGCACCAGAAAGGCATTTTGTCCATTGGACTGAACCAGCCAGAGGGAGCACTGGACACCGGGATCCAGTTCGCGTCGTTCGGTGCGAAGATCGAGGGCATCGTCCAGCAAACCGCGCTGAGGTTCGCCCAGTCCTGTGCTCATGATGCAGCCATGGGAACGGGGCAATGCCTTTCCCAGCGAAAGCATGACGCCTTCATAACTGCGTGAGGCTTCCACATAGGGTAACCAGAGGGACATGACCAGCATCCAGGAAACCGTCATGCCCACCGACCAGTTGATCAGGGCACGTCGGGGAGAAGGATGGGAATGAAAAATGGTGAAGGCCCAGAGCAGTGTCAAAAACAGGGAGAAAGCGAAGGGCAGTGCCTGGAAGTGGGTATGGAAGTCAGGCAGTTGGGCGTCGAGGTAATGTACGATCCCCACGGGCCAACCCGTCATCTGGGCAATCCAGCCCAGCCACAGCAAGGTGGTCAGCAACCCGAAAGTCAGCATGCCGAACCAGTCCAGTGCACTGGTGGCCCCTCGCCGTAATCCGTCCAGTCCGCCTGTTGCCAGCAAGGTAAAGGGAATGAGGAGGGGGAGGGCATTGCCTTCACGGGGAGAAGTACAGACCCCCAGAACGATGAGCCAGAGTCCCAGCATCAACAACAGGAAACGGGTCTGAGGTTTTTCCCAGATCCGTCTCCCTCCGGTCCAGAGCACCCCCAGGGCCAAAGGGGCGGCTGGCCAGGCAAACCAGCTGGAAACGGCCAGATAGTAAAGGGGAGAAGCATCGGCGACCAACCATGTCCCAGGATGCAGGAAGGGGCCGAATAACAGGGGTTTCCAGAGAAGATAGGCGGCGGGATGGTCGAGCGCCAGCAGGGTGGGCCAGATGACCAGAAAGGGGATGGCTCCCATGGCCCAGAAAAGCGCGAAACGTCTCGCCTGAGGCAGACGAAATTCCCGGATCAGAAGGGGCGCCAGGATCAACAGGGGAAAGAGTAAGGGGAATGCCAATGTGCCCTGGGACAGAAACGCCATGCCGAATCCGATCCCCCCCATCAACCCCCCCCGGACGGCTTGGGTTCGTCCCATGGGAAGAGCGGCCACGACCCATGAAACGCCTGTCAACCAGGATAAATCCGTGCTCATTTCATGGGCACGGATGACCAATCCCACACTTCCGATGAAGATCAGGATGGCCAGGCGAAGGGTTCTGGGGCCGTAGAGATGACGGGCGGCCAGGGCAATCCCCGCAAAGGTCCCCACCATGAACACCCCACTGGCCAGACGTGCGGCATCGTGGGGAGGGACGAGCTGGAAGGAGAAGCGGACCAGAATCGCCCCCAGCCAATAGTACAGAGGAGGGTGGGCGAGGTAGGGTTCACCGGCCAGGGTGGGAGATAACCAGGATCCCCCGCGCAGCATGCCGTGGATGATCCCCTGACTGACCGCTTCGTCGTACTTCCAGGGGGTATGCCCCGTCAGGCCCGGAAGAAGCCAGGCGAGACAGATAAGAAGAAAAAGTACGATCTTGAGGGGTGTGGCGGTCCCGTCGAAATTGAGGGTTTTATCGATTAACGATCCGGAAGCCACAGCGATCCCTTTGCAGTTCCACCCCCAAGTCTCAGTGACGAGGTTTGGGGGGGATGGATTACTTGCGGGCGTACTTTTGACGGAATTTCTCGACCCGTCCGGCGGTATCCACGATTTTCTGTTTCCCGGTATAGAAGGGATGACAGGCCGAGCAGACTTCCACGGAAAGAGCTGGCTTGCCCATCGTGGAGCGGGTGACGAAAGAGTTACCGCAACTGCAGGTTACGGTGAGGTCATTGTAGGCGGGGTGAATATCAGCTTTCATGAGCGTTCCTGTACGTGAGCCGGGGTATACGGCACCAAACCCGAGATTATGCGTCAAAATTAGACTCTATGCAAGTCTCTGACGGGGGGTCAACCGCGCCGCATGGAGTCGAAGAAGTCGGCATTGTTCTTGGTAGCCTTGATCTTGTCGAGCAGGAATTCGATGGCTTCCATTTCGTCCATGGGGTAAAGCAGTTTGCGCAGCACCCAGATCTTTTGCAAGACGTCCTGCTTGATGAGCAGTTCTTCGCGTCGGGTTCCTGAACGGTTTACGTTGAGTGCCGGGTAGATGCGTTTTTCTGCCATGCGTCGGTCAAGATGGATCTCCATGTTTCCCGTGCCCTTGAATTCTTCATAGATCACGTCGTCCATGCGGGACCCGGTATCGACCAGGGCAGTGGCGATGATGGTCAGCGATCCGCCTTCTTCGATATTGCGTGCCGCGCCGAAGAAACGCTTGGGGCGTTGCAGGGCGTTGGCATCCACCCCGCCCGTCAGCACCTTGCCCGAGGAGGGAACGACCGTATTGTAGGCACGGGCCAGACGGGTGATGGAATCAAGCAGGATGACGACATCGCGCTTATGTTCCACCAGACGCTTGGCTTTTTCGATCACCATTTCGGCGACCTGGACATGGCGGGTGGCGGGTTCGTCGAAAGTGGATGAAACCACTTCACCCCGCACCGAGCGCTGCATTTCCGTGACTTCCTCGGGACGCTCGTCGATCAGCAATACGATCAGGGTGGCATCGGGATTGTTGGCCGAGATGGAATGGGCAATATGCTGGAGCATCACCGTTTTCCCACTCTTGGGACTGGCCACCAGCAAGCCGCGTTGCCCCTTGCCGATCGGGGCGACGATATCGATGACACGCCCTGTAATGTTTTCTTCGGCACGGATATCCCGTTCCAGAATCATGGGCTGGGTGGGGAAGAGGGGGGTCAGGTTCTCGAAGAGAATTTTGTTCTTGGCGTTTTCCGGAAGTTCGCCATTGACCGAATCGACCTTGACCAAGGCAAAGTAACGTTCCCCCTCCTTGGGAATCCGGATTTCGCCTTGAATGCTGTCCCCTGTATGCAGGTTGAAGCGGCGGATCTGGGAGGGGCTGATATAGATATCATCCGGACTGGACAGGTAGGAGGTTTCTGGCGAACGAAGAAAGCCGAAGCCATCTTGCAGGACTTCCAAGGTGCCTTCCCCGTAAATGCTTTCGCCTCGTTTGGCTTGGTTCTTGAGCAGGGCAAAAATCAACTCCTGCTTGCGCATACGATTGGCGCCTTCAATTTCGAATTTGGTGGCCATGTCCACCAACTCGGTGACATGGTGAGTTTTAAGATCGGAAAGGTGCATGGATCAGGTATCAGAAAGGGAAATGATTCGGTGGATATGCCCCGAGTGCCGCGCAGGAGCGAGGTACAGGGCGAATTTTTGGTGAGGGTGGCGGTGCACTTCGTGCGCCACCTGAGTGGTCTCAGGGGCGCAGAATAACGTGTTCAGAGGTGGCTGTCAATGAATGCATTCAGTTGTGACTTGGAGAGCGCGCCGACCTTGGTGCCCTCCACACTTCCATTTTTGAACAGCAACAGGGTCGGAATGCCTCGCACACTGTATTTGCGCGCCGTTTCCGGATTGTCGTCCACATTCAGTTTGGCAACCTTGACCCGTTCGCCATAGTCCTTCGCGGCTTCTTCCAGTATGGGGCCAATCAATTTGCAGGGGCCACACCATTCGGCCCAGAAGTCCAGTAAGACAGGAATGGGGGACTGCAGAACGTCCTGTTCGAAGGAGCGGTCGGTGACATGGTGCACATTACTCATGGAAAACCTCAACCAGATTGGGATGAAAATTTTTACAACGTTCAGGAACGACCAGAGATCATTGGGAGAGTCGTGAGGATATCCTAAACCAAAATTCGGCGAAACGCAAAACCAACCTTACCGGTTCTTGAACAGATCAGTTAAAATCATGTTCTTTCATCGGTGGATCATTGTAACCAAGGAGACTCTATGACTTATGTGGTGACCGAATCCTGCATACGCTGCAAGTATACAGACTGCGTGGATGTCTGCCCGGTGGATTGCTTTCGGGAGGGGCCGAATTTTCTCGTGATCGACCCGGACGAGTGTATCGACTGCACCCTGTGCGTGGCTGAATGCCCTGCGGAAGCCATCTTTGCCGAGGATGACGTTCCTGAAAACCAGCGGGCTTTCATCGCCATCAATGCAGAACTGGCCAAGAACGAGCACTGGAAACCCATCATCGAACGCAAGGAAGCTCCTGCCGATGCGGACGAGTGGAAAGGGGTGATGCCCAAGGCACATTTGCTCGACCGGGGGTAGCCCTCTCTCCCAACCGGCTCATCCTGATCAGCGGCCGGGTTTGCGTGCGATCATCCCGACCAGAGCCGAGCGGCCATGATGTCCCGAGCCTTCACTGAGGGTGTCTTCGTACGTTTCAAGATATTCGATGGTGTAGTCCATCCATGCCTGACGCAAGAATTCTTCCGTATAAAGGTTTTCCACGACCGAGGGTCCACCGGTTTTGTACTCCAGTTGCTTGGGGGTATACCCTTGCAAGAGTATTCGACCCCCCGGTTTCAGCAATGTGCGAATCTGCTCAAACTGGCGCTGGCGTAGGTCAGGTGGAGCAAACTGGATGAAGATGCCCACCACCCAATCGAACAGGGCAGGGGTCCGGGAGGTGCGCCACCCATTCGCCAACATGTCACCGCAACAAAAATCCACGGTCACTCCACGTGTTTTTGCCAGTTGTCGTGCCTTATCCACGGCGACGGAAGAAATTTCCACGGCACTGACCTGTAGCCCCTGGGCAGCCAACCATACGCTGTTACGACCTTCCCCATCAGCGACGGACAGGACGCTTTCGCCCGGGGTGAAATGCGCCTTCTGGTCGACCAGAAAGCGGTTGGGTTCGGTGCCAAACAGGAAACTTTGTCCCACACTTTCATAGCGGGAACTCCACATCCTGTTCTGTTCTGCGACAAAGTCATCGTGCATGGTCTGGGTCTCGGTAATAAAACGGGCTTTTTCGCAAGGAACGCCATCAAGTTCCCTATAATGGGCTTTCTCCGGCCTGGCACCGGATTTCGAGGATTCTATATGAAATATTTACATACCATGGTCCGCGTTGCCGACCTGGAACAGTCCCTTCACTTTTATTGCGATGCCCTGGGGTTGGAAGTCATCCGCAAATCGGACTACCCTTCAGGACAATTTTCACTGATTTTTCTGGCAGCGCCAAGGAACCACGAGGCACAGGTGGAGTTGACCCACAACTGGAAACCGGAACGCTATGAGGGCGGCCGCAATTTTGGACATATCGCCTATGAAGTCGCAGACATCTATGCCAGTTGTACCCGGTTGATGCACCACGGTGTTCAAATCCTTCGGCCACCCCGTGATGGGCGAATGGCGTTTGTCCGCTCACCCGATCAGATCTCCATTGAATTGCTTCAGGCAGGGGCTCCCCTGGCCCCCGAAGAGCCCTGGGTTTCCATGCCCAATTCAGGAACCTGGTAACAACCCTCCTGTTTGAGTTGTGATACTGGTTATACACCGCCGCTCACACCATTTTCGGTACATTTTCCATAACCTGAATCCGTGTTCGTTATAGAAAATCCCCACCCGAGACCGAATCGACATGAATTTGACCGGCCAGTCTTTCAAAACCTCAACGAATTTTCATTCGGCTGAGGTTTTGTCGTCAGGTTTTTGTCTTCAGACCCATAGTTTCTGGTCAATATTCCCATTTATGCGTATTCAACCCAGCCTCACTCCTTTCCGTGTAAGGAATTTGAGGGTGCTTCATGGTTTTTCCCGATTACCGTGGTCAGGTTTACCCATAAGACACCGCTTTTTTCAACAAGGCTTGCAATTCCATGAAGATATTGGCGTGCATAGCCACCCCACGACCAAAATCCAATATGATGTTACGGGCATGTTCGACCATTCTGGCGGCTCGATACATGATTTCCTGCAATACCGTCTTCAGTCTCCTGCGCTTGGCGGGGTGCCGGATGGGAGAAATCTCTCCGGTCAATCCCAATTGCCCCAGCAGACGCAGACAGTTGTAGGCGAAAGAGGCCAGATGCACGATGGCATCGTTGGTGTCGAATTTACCCGAAGGCAGACGCTCCAGATCCAGATCGCTTTTGAATTCGGAATGAAATTGCTCATGGGTACCATGGTGCTTATAGAGTTCGATGACTTCCGCCGTAGGCAAGTCCAGACTGCTCCACCATCCTTCCAACTCGATCTCCGGCACCAACAGGTGTTGCCCCTTCTTGTCGATGGTGCGCTCGATCACGCGCACATGCAAGACGAAGTCGCGCTGGCTCCCCTGCCAGGCGCGAGGGACCGTCATCTTCATCAGGGCCACCCGCTTTCCGGGGCGTTGTTCCTCAAAGACCCCAGCTACTTCAGCCTTATCCACCCCAATATACGCAGCAATCGGGGTATACCCATCCACCCCTTGATGGGTCCGACCCACTTCTTCCTTCCGGGTGTTGCTGTTGTCCATTACAAATGTGTCAAGATCAACACAGACAAACCCCTTGTGGGGCGTAATCGGAGCATGGGTGGATTCCAGCAGGCGCAGGGTCAGTTCGTTCGTGTGCTCACGAAATTCCCCAGTTTCATTGACCGAAGCGGAAACGCTTGAGCCGAGTCAACTCGTGGGACAGACTCTGGATATGCGCTTCCTTGGTCAGTAGGCGAGGCCATCGGGATAGGTGACCGGCCCGGGGGTGGCGATCGTTTCGAGGGTTTGCGTATCGACCACTGCGATACGGTGATCCCCGGTCGCCGCGACATACAGTCGATGGCGTTCCGGCACTGCGAGGACGCCGTGAACGCGTTTGAAACCACCAAGGTTGGCAACTCTACTTTCCGGCTTGCAACATCGAAGATCACCACATGGTCGGCATCCATGTGCGAAATATACAACCGACCGCCGGATGCATCGAAATTCTGATAGTCAAAGCGAACTGCGGGCCCTGGCAAGGGAATATCGGCAACCTCGACCAGCGGTTCATGGACCGATGATGGCGAAGTCTGCGCGTGACTCATCGATAGGGGCAAGGAAGTTGCCAGCAGGCAGGCAACGGCCTGCAGAAATTTGTGATGATAAGGGCTCATAGGGACTTCCATGCTTCCATGGTTAATGATGCCCTATAGTTATAACCGAAATTGAGGAAGCCAATCATGAAGATATCATGACAAATTGAGGTGGTTAGAAACCCCGTACCCTATGGAATGGGCGTCCACATAAGCAATAATTCTTTACAAGATGACCATCCTGATCGACAATGTACGCTCATATGACTATTTAAAAGGAGGATGAATCAATGAAAACTGCCACCGTGGCGAATGCCAAATCGCATCTATCCGCTTTGCTCGCTGAAGTCGAAGCTGGCCAAGGTGTCGTTATCACCCGCCGTGGAAAGCCAGTGGCACGTCTCGTTCCCGAGCCGCGATCAGGGGGGTTCGACTGGTCTGACTTGCGTAATTGGGTGTCTGCGCCGCCGACATCGGGTATGACCGTTGCCGAAATGCGCGAACAGGACCTGCTGTGATTTATCTTGACACTTCGGTGCTGGGCGCGATCTTTTTTCGAGAGGCTGGCGCGGCCAATCTTGTGGCTCGACTTGAAAGCCAGCGTAAAGCGAAGTTGATGATTTCAGCCTGGACGCTAACCGAGATGGCCAGCATCGGTGGCATCAAACAGAGGACGGGTGCCATTAATGCTGACACTCGCCAGCAGGCCATTGCCAATTTTCAGCGGTTTGCATCCATGCACCTTGTCACGGTAGAAATTGATCCGGCAGATTTTCGTACCGCAGCGGTACTTATCGAATCGCCTGCCGTCCTGCGTGCAGGGGACGCACTGCATCTGGCAATCGCTCGTCGTTTGTGTGCTAAAATCGCCAGTCTTGACCACCGGTTGTGTGCGGCGACTGAGGTGTTGGGGATGGCCAGATTTGAACTTTCGTGAGATGCACCAACCGTTAAAGGCTATACGGACATTGCTGGCATTGTCCATGTTCCAGATATCAACCATAGCGTTTCCGTTGCATGGTGGACAGGAAACTGACCGGCATTGCATCAGCGCTCACGCGCCCATTGCACCGCCTCATCAATAAGGTCGGTCAACTCGGTCTCGCTCATACTTGAGGTGGCTACTCTCGGTACCCGGATGAACGGAGCCGGTGGCGAGTAATGTTTCCCTCATGCAGATCACGCAGATCGCGCAGATCGGCGAGTGCCAATTCAACCACACGATCGAGGACTTCCGCCGGTACCAGGCGCGACCTTTTTCTCCCAAAAATGGGCTAATGTGGCCGCAAGAAATTGCAGAATGTCATCAGCAACTTGAAATTGGGCCAAAAGCAGCGGGTTGAAATTGGATGTCAGGTAGGCAAAGGGAGGGTGATATTTTTGTGACTGTCACCCCAAATAGAACTCATCGCACCGGCAACTTCCCGTATTTTTCAGTGATACCGTCACCGTGATTCTATGATCGTGTTTTCCTCTGAGAGGGCATGGTCATGGCTACGGTACACCGTTTCAAGTGCCTGAATTGTCATAAGTTATTCCGTCCCGATCCACGCAATCGTCGACACCAGAAGTACTGCTCACAACCTGAGTGTCGGGCCGCCAGTAAGGTAGCCAGCCAGCGGCATTGGCTCGCCAAACCCGAGAATGTCTCCTACTTCAGTGGCCCGGTCCATGTGAACCGGGTCCAACTGTGGCGTGCCGCCCATCCCGGGTACGGGAAACCCCGCACTTCCAAGAGCTCTGCGTTACAAGATCTCTCAATCGCGCAACCTACTGATAATAATAATGAAACACCCAAATTCGCAAACACCCCGTTACAAGAGATCATAAATTCTCAACCCGCTGTTTTGATTGGACTTATCGCCCATATCGCCACATCACCG
>NZ_DAHVHV010000029.1:0-25610 GCF_027317285.1 Ferrovum sp.
CGGATCGGGTTTCCGATCTTTGACCGGCACCACCACCACCGTTATCCGGTGTGGGGTTATCAGGGCGGGATGAGGGTGTTGGTGACGGTGCTCGACAAGATATTTGACGAGATGGACAAGAACACCAACATTCCTGCCAAGAGCGATTATAGCTTCGACATCATTCGCTGAAGCAAGGTCGGGGGTGGCGGGCACAGCATCGCTCTCCACTCCTTTTTATATGGGGTTCCATATTCCAGAGAGGGGAGGAAGGCTATGGCCAATGTAACATTCAGTTCGCCCGAACTTAAAAAAGATATCACGGTTTATGCCACGGCAGGGGACTGCCACACCTTGTTGGCCGTTGCCAAGGCAAACAAAATTCCCGTGGACTTTGAGTGCGAAAACGGGGAGTGTGGTTCCTGCGCGGTAGAAGTCGTCATTCTTGCCAACAAGCAGCCCATGGGGATGCACCTGACCGAGAAAGAAAAGACAGTGCTTAAACTGGCAGGAAAAATCACCAGGGATCAGATTGAAGAAGCCGAACTCAAGGACATTCCCCCCCCTTGGCGTCTGGCTTGTCAGTATATCGTCCGGGACGAGGAGATCCTGGTCAAGTTCTGATTTAAATGACTTTTTCAATCACGCCCATGGAATCTTCAGAGAGTCCATGGGCGTTTTGCCGTCAGGCGAATTTCCGTACCCCCACATAAAACTCTTCAGTGCTCGAGATGGCGTGGAGCGGGTTGTGGGGTTATGTCGTCTTTGTGTGCTTTTCTACAAACAATAATTCTTTATAAATCATAGCGTTTATTGTGGCATGGTAATTGCATGGTTTGTGGATGAAACTCAGCGCCTGTCATACAGGGAAAGGATCAGGATGATGGCAACAGTCGTGACATCACATAAGGCTTGCACGGTCAATCCGCTAAAAATGAGCCAACCCATTGGTGCCGCATTGGCGTACCTTGGGCTGGATGCCTGTATGCCAGCACTCCATGGATCGCAGGGGTGTACGGCTTTTGGCATGGTTCTGTTCGTGCGCCACTTCCGAGAAAATATCCCGCTTCAGACTACTGCCATGAATGAAGCCACCACCATTATGGGTGGAATGGACAATATCGAACAGGCCATAATGAACATCTGGACCAGGGCAAAGCCCCGCATTATCGGGATTGCTTCCACGGGTTTGACGGAAACAAAAGGCGATGATGTCGATGGTTATCTTCGGCTCATTCGAAAAAAACATCCAGAATTGAATGAATTAGCAATTGTCTATGTGTCGACTCCGGATTATCTGGGCGCATTTCAGGATGGCTGGGCCAAAGCAGTGGTTCGAATTGTGCAGGAATTGGTGGAGCCTGCAACCAAAAAAAATAAAACCCAGGTCAATGTGCTGGCAGGCAGTCACCTGACGCCGGGGGATATCGAGGATATCCGCCAGATCATTCAGGATTTTGGTCTTGATCCCATCATATTGCCTGACCTCTCGGGTTCGCTGGACGGTCATGTGCCTGCAGATTTCAAACCGACGACCACCGGCGGGACGACGCTCGATGAAATCCGCTGCATGGGTTCATCAGAGGTGACGATGGTTATTGGCGAACACATGCTTCCGGCAGCGGTAGAACTGAGCATGAAAGCTGAAGTTCCCTATGTCGTTTTTGATCGTTTGCTGGGTTTGGGAGCTAATGACGAATTTATGGCATTTCTTTCCAGGACGAGTGGCAAGCCGGTTCCCGGTAAATATCGACGGCAACGGAGTCAGTTGGTGGATGCCATGCTCGATGGCCATTTCTTTTTTGGGGGAAAGAAAGTGGCCATTGGTGCCGAACCCGATCTGCTCTGGGGGATTTCCTCGCTGTTGGTTGAAATGGGTTGCGAAATTCATGCGGCTGTGACCACGACTTCCTCGGAAATGCTGGAACGTATTTCAACCCCGGAGGTGTTGATTGGAGATCTGGAGGATCTGGAATTCAGGGCCAAGGGGTGTGATCTTTTGATCACTCATTCCCATGGCAGGCAGATGGCTGAGCGATTGGATATTCCATTTCTGCGTGTAGGCATGCCGATTTTTGATCGGTTGGGCGCAGCACACCGTATATCAGTAGGGTACAAAGGATCGCGCGATCTGATATTCGAAATAGGGAATATGTTCATGAGCAACCACGCTGAAGTCGGACCAGAGACATGGAGAGACACCAGTGCGCAGGCTTCGGGTCATTAAATCATCATTGCAAGGAGGCAGTATGAAAGTTGCATTTGCTACCCAGGATCTGAAAAGAGTTGACGCCCACTTCGGATGGGCAAAAAACATTGCCATTTACGAAGTCAATCCTGAAGGGAGTGAATTTCTTGAAGCGATCCAGTTCGATGGAGACCTGCAGGAAGATGGAAATGAGGACAAACTCGCGCCAAAAATCGAGATGATCAAGGACTGCGCCATCCTCTATGTTGCAGCGATTGGGGGTTCGGGGGCCGCCAGGGTGGTGGCTCACAAGATTCACCCGATCAAGGTTCACCAACCAGAGGAGATTTCGGATCTGTTACAGAAACTATCGGACGTTTTGAAAGGAACGCCTCCGCCCTGGTTGCGAAAAGTCATGATGAAGGGAAAGCAAAGAGATATTGACTTCGAAGAGGAGGTTGAAAATGGCTGAACTCGCTCAAGTTACGGTGGATATGTATGATGTCCTGCACTGGATTTTTCTCCGGACACCGGACGACATGGAACAACTTTTGAAACCAGACGAGACAGTTGGATGGCTGTTTGGACAGAGCATCGACAAGACAGAGACGGTCGGGGCAGGGAATTGACATGGGTGATATTACTGTCACGATGCCGGATGGTCGTACCTGGGTTCCAAAGTTCGTCAAGACGATCAATCAGGAAAAATGCATCGGGTGTGGTCGTTGCTTCAAAGTTTGTGGTCGCGAAGTATTGCAACTGGTGGGCATCGATGATGAGGGTGAAATCGTGGCCATCGCAAGCGACGAGGAAGATGACGAATATGAAAAAAAGGTCATGACCATTGCCAACCAGATGAATTGCGTGGGCTGTGAGGCATGCTCAAAGATATGCCCCAAAAAGTGTTACACCCACGAACCCATGACGGCCTGACAATTGGAACTCTCCACCAGAATCGTGAAGGTTGCAGCAGGCAGGGCAGATGAATATGAGGATTTGCTGGCCCTGTTGCTCATGCACAAGAGCAGCGATGAGGCGGAGAGTTACGCTCGCGAGGTGGCTTTAGCCTGTTTTGGCGATGATCACCTCTGGCAGGACATGGGCTTGCCAGACAGGGAAACGTTGAGCGAAATTTTTAGGGTTCATTTCAACTCCCTGTTCCTCAGAAACAGTTTCAATATGAAATGGAAAAAATTCCTCTACAAGCAGTTTTGTGACATGCTCGATGTCAAGACATGTCGCGCGCCCAGTTGCAGCGTTTGTCGGGATTACGACAATTGCTTCGGGCCGGAAATCCAGGGGACGATACCCATGTAGGCGCGCTGGCTCAAAGGGTGATTGACCGATTCCAAATTTACGGATGCTTTCTATGTTGGATGCTGCAATGCTGATGTCGTTGGATGAAGTTTGTACGAATGTGCTGATTCTGGCTGAGGGGTTGGAAAAGGATGAATTTCTGTCCAGCCGTTTGACTCGCGCAGAAGTCAGGCACCAGATTTTAACCATGACCGGCCTGGCCAAAAATATTTCTCCCGCAATCCGTCACAGAATGCCGGAACTCGACTGGGCAGGGTTTGAGGTCCTGAGCGTGCAGATCGGTCAGAGCGGACAGGCCGAAAATGAGGCACTTTGGTTTTCCATCACCTCCTTGATTCCTGCCACCCTGATGTGGTTGAGAGTCTACAAAAAAACCCATCCGACGCTGTTTTCCTTCCAGCCCGGGGCTTCATGAATAGGTTGTTTTTAGCGTAAAATCAGGAAATCAGTAATTGCCTATTGGGGTAAGGTCGCCCTTGAACCACTCGGAGAAACCGCATGATCCGGCAACTGGAAGTCAAAGGACTGCGCGCGTTGCGTTACGTTTCAGTTGAACTGAAATCTTTCCTGGTGATGGTGGGACCGAATGCCTGCGGAAAAAGCACGCTGTTTGATGCCCTGTTACTAGTGCGGGATATTCTTTCCACGGGACTGGAGTCTGCCGTGTTCGGCAATGCGCGCATGAATATAGCGCCCCGTGCCGTTGATCCGCTGGATTTGACCTGGCTGCGGCAGGGTGGGGGGGTTGAGATAGCCATTACGCTGGAACTTCCCGACGAAATTGTTGAAACTTTAGATAATCGTTATCGGTTTTGCCGGTATGAATTGGGTATCCATACCGATGGCCGTTTGGGTTTCGACCATGAAACCCTATGGCTGTGCAACGAGATCAAGTTGCGGGAAACTCACCAACAGGCGTTGTTTCCCTGCCCGGAAACAGCCCCGGAGCATATCGTTCTGCCCCAGAACAAAAAAAGTCCGCCGGGCTGGCGCAAGGTGGTGAACAAGGTGGTAGAAAGCGGAAACGATTATTTTCGCTCAGAAACGTCGGAATGGAACAACCTGTTTCGCCTTGGCCCTTCCAAGAGCGCATTGGCCAATCTACCGGAGGATGAGCAGAAATTTCCGGCCGCAACGTGGGCCAAGCGGGTGCTGATGGAGGGGGTGCATCGTTTAATGCTCAATGCCGAAAAAATGCGTATGCCTGCGCCAGCTGGATCGTCCAGAGAGTTTTTACCAGACGGTGCTAACCTGCCATGGGTTGTTCACGCGATGGAAAACACCCCCGCTAAAAGAGCATGGGTTGAGCATTTGGCTACTTCCCTGGACGACCTGGAGGATATTCAGACCATTGAAAAACCTGAGGATCGTTCGCGTTACATCGAACTTCGCCATAAAAGCGGTTTAAAGGCCCCATCTTGGGTTCTTTCGGATGGCACGCTACGTTTGCTGGCCTTGACCTTGCTGGCTTATGCCCCAAGTATGCCGTCAATTGTGCTCATCGAGGAGCCGGAGAACGGTATTCACCCAAAAGCAATGGAAACAGTGATGCAGTCGCTGACCTCGGTTTACGGATCACAGATTCTCTGCGCCACGCACTCCCCTATTGTTCTGAGTCAGTTAAAGGCTGGGCAAATCCTGTGCTTTGGTAAAACGGATGAAGGTGCTGTGGATATCGTGCGAGGGGGCGATCATCCTCGTTTGCGCGAATGGCAATCCGCGCTGAACCTTGGAGAATTGTTCGCAACAGGAGTCTTGGGATGAGGGATTGCCTCTTTCTGGTGGCGGACAAAAACATGGAGGGAATGCTCAAGGGCTTTTTCTCGCGCGATGCTTTTCACCGGGCGTTGGATTGCGGGCATTTTGATTTTGTACCCCGTCATGATTTGGTGGTTGCCCACGGATTGAATGATCCCGGACTCTATACCAGAGCAAATGAATTGTTGCAGACTTTTTCAAACACACACCGACATGCAGTAGTCATTGTCGATGCCGATTGGGACGGTTCGCCAGGTAAAGATGCGATCTCGAGCCGACTGAGCGCACATTTGAACAGTGCAGGCTGGACAAATGACTCTGGATGTGGGGTGGTCCTCGATCCGGAATTGGAAAACTGGGTGTGGCAGGATAGCCCTCATGTTTGCTCTGTCTTGGGGTACAAGGGCGCATTTTCCGAACTTCGAACGACTTTGGAAAATCAAGGTTTCTGGCAGGAAAACGAGACAAAGCCCGATCGACCCAAAGAGGCTGTCGAATGGGTACTTCGCCAATCCAAAATAGGAAGATCATCTTCGATCTATCAGCAACTGGCGATGCGCGTAACCACACGTGGGTGTACCGACGCGGCCTTTGACAAATTGCGAAACGCGCTTCTTCAATGGTTTCCAGCGACAACATGAGAGACGAGCGGGCCCTCGAGATCAGGAACGGGATGCGGGCATAAACGGGCAGGAAGAAGTTAATCCGACTGCAATTTGAGTGTGTCGACTATTCTTGATTGCGCAGAAAATCGGCGGTTTTTGAAAATGAATCCGTTAGTTGCTGCCTGAGTTCTTCATCGAGATCGCATTGCCTCAAGGCCTCGCGCATGCATTCCATCCACTGGTCCCGCTCCGCATCGCCGATGGGAAAGGGAAGATGACGTTGCCGAAGCCGGGGATGCCCATACGCTTCAATATACAGCGGTGGTCCACCTAACCAGCCCGACAAAAACATGAACAGTTTTTCTTTCGAAGAACCGAGATGTTCGGGGTGAAGTTGACGGATTCCGGTTGCCATGGAATGGGTATCCATGATGCGATAGAAAACTTCAACCAGTTTTCTGACGCCGGATTCCCCGCCTATTTTTTCATAGTGGGGATTTACGGTTTCCATTGGCCTCCCTGGCAAGATTCAGCGCGTTTCACCGCCGTACAGTATCCGACCTATACCGGCCTGTTTTCAGGAATTCTTACTGGTCCCATCGCTGCCAGACCTTCTTCAAAGGTAATCGTCTTGAATTTTCCAACAAATTTGGCAGCAGCATTGGCTACCGCGTCTATTTTCTCTCCAGGCCCCAGTTTTTTGATATCCCCCCGGTCCAGATTGAAACATTCGAGCAATTCATTCCAGACGGTGGCTTCATCCAGGGGCATGATGTAAAAGCCGAACCCTTCGAGTTCAATGAAGTATTTCTGGGAGATATCTATATTTCCAGCAAAGACAAAATATTTTCCCTGTGCATCGAGATAAGGTTTCAACATCTTGACGATCAAGGAAAGATGGGCCAGAGAGTCGACATGACACCCCAGGAAGTCGATTTTATCGGAATCAGCCGAGAGAATGACCTGATCCGCCATGATTTCCGGAGGACGGGCTTCATCGGCAAATTTTTCGGCTTCCTTGAGTACCAGGTTGCCACGAAATCCGTAGGTGGTTGGTTTCCCGGTTTTCCCGGAAAAAACGGGGGAAAGAAGTTTTTTTTCCTGTTCCAGTGTGGTGATGAGTGTCATGATTTCTCTTCGAGGGGTAAGTTAATTCCAAATTTCTCTGGGGGCGAGCAGCCGTTCTACCGGTTGGTTACCGAGCAGGTGGCTGTCGAATATTTCACCAACATCCGTTGGGCTGACTTTGCTGTAGAGCGTTCCTTCAGGGTAGATCAGAACATTGGGGCCGCTATCGCACGGGCCGATGCAGCCTGAATAGGTGATTGCAACCACCTCGTATAAATTCCGTTTCTGCAACTCCTGCCAGAACGCCTGTAAAAGTTCTGTTCCGCCATTATTGCTGCAGGACCCTCTGGGATGTCCCGGGGGGCGTGATTGACTGCAAACGAAGACGTGCTTTCTTGGTCTTGGCATGATTCAGGATCCTTGTTGTTTGACTTAACCGAATTTGAAGAGGATGCCATAGCCTCCCCGTGGGTAATTCCAATCGACATTCTGAAATTCCGAACAGATGATCCGACAGGTCCCACATTCGAGACAGCCGTCAGTAATGAGAACGATTTTTCCATTTCCCTCCTGGGTATAGCAGCCCGCCGGACAACAGACCGTACAAGACATGGTTTTACAATCGTTCTGACAGGTATCCAGATTTTTGATGGTGATGTGGGGGTGTCCTGCATCAACTTTGTAGCGATTCTGGAACAGTTTGTTTTCCACCTTGATCATTCGAAGGCCCTCCACATTTTAAATGCATCGCCGATCAGTCCAAAGAGCGAGCGTTTTTTGAGAAAACTGCGCCGGATTTCAAGTTCTTTGGTCTTTTTGTCGATCCCATCGACCGTGAGCATGGAATGTGCGGCCCGGTTGACCAACTCTGGATAGGTCGTGAAAAACTGAGGGTTTTTATGAAAGATTCCGGGCAGATCCTTATATTTTTTGAGATCCTTCAGAATAAAACTGTCATCGAGTTTCTCGCGATAGAGAGAAAGATTGGCCTCTGTCATTTCCCTGCCCTGTTTGGCCAGTTCGATCACGGTTTCGGCAGCCAGGCGACCGGAGGTCATGGCGAGGTTGGAACCCTCGCGGTGGACCGCATTCACGAACATGGCGGCGTCTCCCACCATCATCCATCCATCCCCAAAAATTTTAGGGATGGCCTTGTAGCCCCCTTCGGGAATAAGATGGGCGGTATACTCCTTCATCTCGCTCCCGGCCAGTAGCGGCTTGATGGCAGGATGGGCCTTCATTTGTTCGAGTAACATGTAAGGCGTTGTTTTTTGCTGCTTGAAATCGGAAAGCATGCAACCAACACCAATCGTGACGGATTCCTTGTTTGTGTAGAGAAATCCCGTCCCCATCATGCCCTGGGTGATTTTTCCGACCATTTCAATGACGACCCCTTCTTCTTCGTCGATGTTGAAACGTTCTTCAACAAGGTTCTGTGGCAGGAAATGGATTTCTTTGACAGCCAGAGCCACGTCCCCGGCATTGAGTTCGGGATGGAAACCAGCCTTTTTGGCCAGCAGGGAGTTCACTCCATCGGCAAGGATGACAATGTCCGCGTAGATCGCACCCCCTTCACGGTCTGTCTGTATGCCAATCACCCGGTTTTTATCGAGAAGCAAATTGGATACGGTGGTCTCACAGATCAGCAGGGCCCCGGCATCCTGTACCTTTTTGGAAAACCATTTGTCAAACTGGGCTCGAATGATGGTATAGCGGTTGTAGGGTGGTTTGTTGAATTCGGCTGAACGGTAGGTACTGCCGACATAAGACTCGTCATCCAGGATCCACATTTGCTGTTCGACGATATGCCGCTCCAGTGGCGCATCCTCCCTGAAATCGGGGATGATGCGTTCCAGGGCGTCGGAGTACAGGATTGCCCCCTGCACGTTCTTCGATCCAGGGTATTCTCCCCGCTCGATCTGCAGGACCTTGAGACCGGACTTGGCCAGCGTGTAGGCGGCTGCATTTCCCGAAGGACCCGCGCCGACAACGATTGCGTCAAATTTTTCTGCCATGGTGAAACCCTCCTCAGCCGGCCATTCGGGATGTGGACAGATGCTGTCTGAACGCATCCGTCAGCGCCGGGACGATGACCATGGCATTGCCGACGATGCCATAAGTCGCAAAATCAAAAATCGGGGCATTCGGATCAGAGTTGATGGCAATGATCACATCGGAATCTTCCATGCCGACCCGGTGCTGAATGGCTCCGGAAATTCCGGCCGCAATATAGAGTTTTGGCCGAACCGTCTTTCCAGATTGTCCCACCTGGCGGTCTGCCTCGACCCATCCGGCTTGCACGATGGGTCGGGTAGCCCCCACTTCTGCGCCCAATACTTTGGCAAGATCCCAGATTCGTTGAAAGTTTTCCTGTTTTTTCATCCCCCGTCCGCCGGAAACGATGATGTCAGCGAAGGCAAGTTGGGGTTTCCCTTGTAGATTGTCAGGAATGTATTCAAGGACCTTGGTGATGATGGCGGTCTCGATCATGCCCAATGGATGTTCGACGATTCTCCCGGTCCTGGATTCATCCCGCTTCGGCATGGCCATTACCCGCGGACGCACCGTCGCCATTTGAGGACGGTAATTGAGTGTGACGATGGTGCAAAGCAGGCTGCCGCCGAAGGTGGGTCGGGTGGCGGCCAGACTGCGGTTTTCCATGTCGATCGCCAGTTCCGTGCAATCGGCGGTCAAACCGGTCTTTAATGTCGTGGCGACACTGCCTGCGAGATCACGTCCGAGTGTCGTGGCTCCGATCAGAAGGATTTCTGGTTGCCAGGTATTGACCAGATCCGTCATGCCTTTGGTAAATGGTTCATTCCTGTAGTCTCTCAGGACCTCGTCCGCGATCAGGTAGCATAGGTCTGCGCCATGATGCATCGCCTGATGACAGAATGTTCGTGTGTCCTCCCCAGGCGCGCCCATCACGACACCTGCAAGTTCAACCCCCAGTTTGTCGGCCAACTTTCTGCCTTCTCCCATCAGTTCCCAGGATACCGGATGAACCTGACCGCGTTCATGTTCAACGAAGACCCACACTCCCTTGTAACGCGCAAGTTTTGGATCAAGTTCGACCTTCTTCCTGGCTGGTTTTCTCGG
The DNA here is from genome assembly GCF_027317285.1 of Ferrovum sp. NCBI lineage: Bacteria > Pseudomonadati > Pseudomonadota > Betaproteobacteria > Ferrovales > Ferrovaceae > Ferrovum > Ferrovum sp. The sequence goes on from NZ_DAHVHV010000029.1 coordinate 10,015, forward strand.
TTCCGTGGTTTCACTCATGATTTTTTCCTCACAGCAGATCAGGGAGCGTTTTTGGCAATGTCATGTGCCAAGTCGGGCTTTTTTGTAAATAATTTGGCCAGCAAGGTCACAACCAGATCTTTGGGTTGATTGCTTTCCGTATCGATGATTTCTGCCTTCGCCGCTTTCGGAGAAGGGGCGAAAACCTTGCTGACGATGGTGGGCGAGCCCTTAAGTCCAATCTTGGTCAGATCTTCGATCCCAGCACTTTCCTTGTTCCAGACTTTGAGCGGATAGCGTGCTGCCCTGAACATGTTGTTCATGGTGGCAAAACGCATTTCATTGGTACCTTCCAGCACGGTAACCAGGCATGGAAGTTTGGTTTTCAGAACCTGTACGCCCCCTTCGGCGCGTCTCTCGACGTTGATGGTCCCATGGAGCGCGTCCAATTCACGAATTTTTGAAATGTAGGTAAGTAACCTCATGTCCAGTCTTTTGGCGATTCCAGGCCCCACTTGGGCAGTATCGCCATCGATCGTCTGCTTCCCGGCGAATACGAGATCCACCGGAATATCCTTCTCGATTTGACGAATGGCCGATGCCAGGGCATAACTGGTTGCCAGAGTGTCCGAACCGGCAAAGGCTCGATCCGTCACCAGGATGGCCTCGTCAGCCCCAAACGAAATGGCTTTGCGCAGTGCGGTTTCGGCTTGGGGAGGGCCCATCGACAGCACCGTGATTCGACCACCGTACCGGTCCTTGAGACGTAGGGCCTCTTCCAGAGAATACAAATCATAGGGATTGACGATTGCAGGAACGCCCTGCCGCATGATGGTGTTGGTGACCGGGTGAACACGAATCTGGGCGCTGTCCGGAACTTGCTTGATGCAAACGACGATATGCATGATATCGCTCCTACGGGCGCTGTTGTGAAGGCAAGGTGGTTTTGAGGGACGTTAGTCCAATACTCTGTCCCTCCTGATCACGAAACACCTTGAATACTTTTTCCTGGGCTGGAGTCGACCGGACAAAATCTTCATAGGCTTTTTTCAATAGATCGCGACAAACGATCCGCAGGGCGTCATCCTCCATCTTGTGGGTACCTGGCGTGGCGCGCAGGTACTGATTGAATCGCTTCAGGATGTGGAGGCGATTCACATGCACCACGGATTGATCATACTCAACTGAAAAAAATTCCAGAAACTCCTCAGCCGATGACAATGCGCTTAGTTTTTGAGTAAAAATTGTCATTGCAACCCCCCCAGTCAATGAAGATTCCTGCACCGACATTGCCTATGCCGGAATGTCCTTGCCGGAATTCTTTAGCAATTGCTGTGCCAATTTAAATATAATCTAATAATCAATTGGTTATGGTTTATTGCGGGAGGTGTTTACGGGGAGGGTTGTCATGATTGTATGGTTTTCAACAAAATCCCGTGATCTCTTGTGATTGTCAATCATGGCGTCAGAAAAGGGACAAAACAAAAATTATTAAAGCCAATTTAATCAATCAGTTGAATTCTGGTACGAGAATTGCTTTGTTCTGCCTTGTCAATGCACTTGAAAGGAGGACAGACCATGTCGGACCCCGTCATATTTACCGAAGATGCCGCTGATAAGGTCAGGGAAATCCTGGTTGAGGAAGGTAACCTGAATTTGAAATTGAGAGTTTATGTTACCGGTGGTGGCTGTTCCGGACTCCAGTATGGATTCTCATTCGAGGAAACAGTGGACGCAGAGGATAGGGTGATCACCAGGAAAGGGGTGGACATGGTGATTGATCCGATGAGTTTTCAGTACCTGAATGGGGCCGAAATCGACTTTCAGGAAGATCTGGAAGGATCGCGCTTCATCATTAAAAATCCGAATGCCACGAATACCTGCGGGTGTGGCAGTTCGTTTTCCGTTTGAGGGGGGAATTCATGACAGTCATGATGACGGAGAGTGCGGCACGTCAGGTGCAGGCCAAGTCCGGTGCAGCAGGAGGGGTGGGTTTGCGCCTGGGGGTTAAACAGTCCGGTTGTACCGGCTTGGCTTATGTCTTCGATATTGCCAGGGAAATCGGGGAAACAGACATCGTCTTCGAAAGTTTTGGGGCCAAACTGGTCATCGATCCTCTGAGCCTTCCGTATCTGCAGGGATCACAACTGGATTATGTGCGTGAGGGACTGGGTCGGGTGTTCAAAGTCAACAACCCCAACGTCAAGGCGAGTTGCGGTTGTGGAGAAAGTTTTTCTGTTGAGGAGAAGTCATGAACACGACACTGCAACAGTGGGTGGATCAACCTTATCGCCATGGATTCGTGACGGACATCGAAACGGAAATCGTTCCCAAGGGGTTGAGCGAATCTGTGATTCGAATGATTTCAGCCAAGAAGGACGAACCCGAATGGCTGCTGGAGTTTCGTCTGGCGAGTTATCGGCGTTGGCTGACGATGGAAGTGCCTTCCTGGGCAAAAGTCAGCTATCCGCCCATTGATTTCCAGGAAATCATCTACTTTGCGCAGCCCAAGCCAAAAAAACAACTCGACAGCATGGATGAAGTGGATCCTGAGTTGAGAAAAACTTTCGAGAAACTGGGGGTCCCACTGCACGAGCAGAAGGTGATGGCAGGTGTGGCTGTCGACGTCATTTTTGACAGTGTTTCGGTAACGACGACCTACAAATCCAAATTGGCCGAGGTTGGAATCATTTTTTGCTCGCTTTCGGAGGCGGTTCGGGAATATCCGGAATTGGTGAAACAGTATCTGGGAAGCGTGGTTCCTGCTTCTGATAATTTTTATGCGGCCTTGAATTCCGCAGTCTTCACGGAAGGGTCTTTCTGTTTCATTCCCAAAGGGACAAAGTGTCCCATGGACCTGTCTACCTACTTCCGGATCAATACCGAGGGGTCGGGTCAGTTCGAACGAACTTTGATCATCGCGGAAGAAGGCGCTTCTGTGTCCTATCTGGAGGGGTGTACGGCTCCGCGTTTCGACACAAACCAACTTCATGCGGCGGTGGTTGAACTGGTGGCTTTGGACTATGCCGAGATCAAATACTCCACGGTTCAAAACTGGTACGCCGGTGATGAAAATGGAGTGGGTGGCATCTATAACTTTGTCACCAAGCGTGGCATGTGCCGGGGGGTTCATTCGAAAATTTCCTGGACGCAGGTGGAAACAGGGTCGGCGATCACCTGGAAATATCCCAGTTGCATATTGTTGGGAGAAGGATCGGTTGGAGAATTTTATTCGGTGGCATTGACCAATCATCGGCAACAGGCGGATACCGGGACGAAAATGGTGCATGTGGGGCGTCACACCAAAAGTACCATCGTCTCCAAGGGGATATCGGCGGGACGATCTGATAATGGTTATCGCGGGCTGGTCAAGATTCTTCCCCACGCCACGGGAGCAAGGAACTATTCCCAATGCGATTCGATGTTGATTGGCGAGGCCTGTCGTGCGAACACCTACCCGACGGTGGAAGTGAGGAACGAGACGGCGATCGTCGAACATGAGGCTTCCACCTCGAAGATCGGGGAGGACCAGATGTTTCTCTTTGCTCAGCGGGGAATTGGGCAGGAAGAGGCCATCTCGATGATCATCAACGGGTTTTGTCGGGATGTATTCATGCATCTTCCACTGGAGTTTGCGGTGGAAGCCACTAAATTACTGGGATTGAAACTGGAAGGGAGTGTGGGATGAAACTGCTCGAGGTGAAGGGATTGAAGGCAAGCGTGGAAGGGATTTCCATCCTCAGGGGCGTTGACCTGGAAATCAATGCAGGGGAAGTCCACGCCATCATGGGGCTCAATGGTTCCGGAAAAAGTACGCTCTCAAAGGTATTGGCGGGACATCCTTCCTATCAGGTCACTGGTGGTGAGGTTTTGTTCAACGGACAGGATCTGTTCGAACTGACTCCGGAAGAAAGGGCTCGAGTCGGACTTTTTCTGGCATTCCAGTATCCCGTGGAGGTGCCTGGAGTGTCGAACAGCGCTTTCCTGAGGCTGGCTTACAACACGATTCAGACCTCAAGGGGGAAGGATGAACTCGATCCCCTGGAGTTTGACGACCTGGTCCGGGAACGGATCAAGGTGGTTGAAATGGATCCTGCTTTCCTCGATCGAAGTGTCAATGAAGGATTCTCGGGCGGTGAGAAAAAGCGCAACGAAATTTTGCAGATGGCCCTGCTGGATCCGAAACTGGCGATTCTGGATGAAACCGATTCAGGCCTGGATATCGATGCGCTCAGGATCGTGGCCAATGGGGTGAACAGTTTACGCTCGGAGCACAACGCCATCGTGATGGTGACCCACTACCAGAGATTGCTGAACTATATCGTGCCGGACTTTGTTCATGTGATGGATGCCGGGAGGATCGTCAAGACCGGAGACAAGACTCTGGCTCTGGAACTGGAAGAGCGTGGCTATGACTGGTTGAGGGCGGTAGCATGAAATCCGACGACTGTTTGGCAGGACTGCTGGCTGATGCGGCGCAACACGATGCTTTCTCGGCGTTACGGGGGCAGGCCGAGGTTCGGGCCAGGGCGCTCAAATTCCCCCAGGACAAGGATGATGACTGGCGTTTGACCGGTTTGGCGGTACTCCATGAGCAAGAGTACCTTCCTGCCGGGAAGACAACGCAAATTCCCTCGATCGAGGGGTTCGTGATTCCCGGTTCGTGTCGCATCGTGTTTGTGGATGGATTTTATCACCCGGCTTTATCTGATCTTTCTGGTCAGGATGAAATCAGGGTTTCTCCGCTCGGACAGGAAGAAAAATCCCTTCACGCCCATTTTGATAAAGGGATGAAGGATGCGGTTTTTGCACAAATCAATGCCAGAAACTTTACGGACTGTGCCTGGGTTCATGTGCAAGGAGAGACACAACGGATCGTCCATATTCTTCACGTGACGACTCCGCATCAGAAACCGGTGGTGTCCTATGGGCGGGCGCTGGTGGTTCTGGAAGCGAATGCCAGGGTGACCCTGGTGGAAGAATATACCGGCCCGGATTCCCCCTATTCAGTCAACAGCATGACGGAAGCCGTCCTGGGCGAAGGGGCCGATTTGCGCCATATCAGGGTCCAGCGTGAAGGTGCTCAAGCGGTACATCTGGGCCATGCCCTGGTGACTCTGTCCCGGGGCGCCCACTACGATTCGACCGCATTGGCCTTGGGGGGGAGATTCTCGCGCTACGATCAACGGGTTCTTCATCAGGGAGAGGGATCTGATGTGCGGCTCGATGGATTGATTCTGGCAGATGGAAGCCAGGTGGCGGACACCCATACCCGAATCGAGCATCTGGCTCCCGGTTGCCGCAGCCTGCAACAACACAAGTGTATTGCGAACGGCAACTCAATCGCTGTTTTCAGTGGCAACATCGTGGTGCACAGGAATGCAAAAGGAACGGATACACGACAGTCGAGCCGCAATTTGCTGCTTTCCGGCAAGGCGCGCATCGATGCTCAACCCCAACTTGAAATCATGAATGATGATGTGAGTTGCAAACACGGCGCAACCATGGGAAAACTTGACGCTGAAGAACTTTTTTATCTCATGAGTCGAGGGTTGCGGGAGTCACAGGCCAGGAAGTTGCTGATCCATGCATTTGCTGCCGAAATTGTGGATCGAATTTCCATTCAGACTCTCGTTCGGTCTCTGCGAGAGTCAATCGATGGGAGACTGGTATGAATCCCGAAGTCATTCGCGCAGATTTTCCCATACTGGACATGAAGGTCAATGGGCAGCCCCTGGTTTATCTCGACAATGCGGCTTCCAGTCAGATGCCCCAGCCGGTCATCGATCGTCTGATGCGTTACCATACATCCGAACACGCCAACATTCATCGCGCTGTTCATTACCTCAGCGAAACGGCAACCCGGGAATTCGAAAGTGCCCGGGAGAAAGTCAGGTCCTTTCTCAATGCCCGGGAGTCACGGGAAATCATCTTTACCCGGGGGACGACAGAGGCCATTAATTTGGCCATGCATGGCTATGGGCGGGCATTTTTAAAGGCGGGGGACGAAATCATCCTGTCTGCCCTCGAGCATCACTCCAATATCGTACCCTGGCAAATGTTGGCCCATGAAAAGGGTGTGATCCTGAAAGTGATTCCAATGGACGATGATGGGGTGTTGATTCAGGAAGAGTTTTACAAACTTTTTAATGCCAATACCAGGTTGCTGGCGCTTACTCATGTGTCTAACGCGTTGGGGACAGTCAACCCGATCAAGGCGATGATTTCCCATGCGCATCAATATGGCGTACCGGTATTGATCGATGGGGCCCAGGCAGCGCCGCACAAGGCACTGGATGTCCAAGATCTGGATTGCGATTTTTACGCCTTCTCCTCCCATAAACTCTGTGGCCCAACGGGCATCGGGGTGCTCTACGGCAAAGCCGAATTGCTGGAACGGATGCAGCCTTATCAAGGGGGAGGGGACATGATCCTCTCGGTTACCTTCGAAAAAACCTACTACAACGTCATTCCCCACAAGTTTGAGGCGGGAACACCTGCGATCGCAGCTGCCGTGGGACTGGGCGCGGCCATCGACTACCTGCAGGCAGTTGGCCTGGAAAACATTGACCGTTATGAGCAGGAGTTGCTGGATTACGCGACCGTCAGGATCAGGGAACTGGATCGGATCAGAATCGTGGGGACGGCAAGGGAAAAAGCGGCGGTGCTGTCTTTTGAGGTGGAGGGTGTCCATCCCCATGATGTCGGGACGATCCTGAATGATTACGGGATCGCCATCCGAACCGGCCATCACTGCGCACAACCGGTGATGCAACGTTTCAAGGTACCAGCGACGGCCCGTGCTTCCTTTGCCTTTTATAACACGCGGTCCGAGGTTGATCGTCTGATTGAGGGAATTATCAAGGTACAGGGGATCTTTCAATGAGCGATATGCGCATGATGTATCAGGAAGTCATTCTTGATCACAATCGAAAGCCAAGAAACTATGGCCGGATCGAAGGGGCGAACCACCATGCGGACGGACATAATCCTTTATGCGGCGATTCAATCCATTTGACCATGGATATGGAGGACGATTTGATTCGGGCGGTCGCCTTTGAAGGCGAAGGGTGTGCCATTTGCAAAGCCTCTGCTTCCATGATGACGGGGGTGGTGAAAGGTTTGAAAGTGAGGGAAGCGGAAGACCTGGCTTCAAGATTCAGGGGGATGACGACCGGGACTCTGGACATGAAAGATGAGCACCGGTTGGGTCGTCTCAGGGTGTTTGAAGGGGTCAAGGATCTGCCCTCCCGGGTCAAATGCGCAATTTTGCCCTGGCACACGCTTCTGGCGGCGATCCATTCCGTGCAGGCTGCTTCATCCGAGGGTAAAGATGATCCGATACAGGAGGCATGATGCCAAAAATTGCCGATATCGAAAATACCCCCAATCCCAACGCAATCAAATTTGTGCTCAAGGACCGTGTTGCCTGGGGAAAGCCAAAGGAGTACGGTAATCCCGAAGAAGCACAAGGGGATGAACTGGCCCGTCGATTATTTGCAATTCCCCACGTCACCAATGTGTTCTATGCGGATCACTGGGTTACGGTAACTCAGGATGGAAATACGGAATGGGCAGATCTGGCCAGAAAGGTGGCGCAACCCATCCGTGAAGCAAAAGCAGCTGAAATGCCCGTGAGAGCGGAGTTGGACTCGGAGCCGGAACAGGCGGAGGATTCTCGTCTCGTTGCCATCAAACAACTTCTCGATAAACATATCCGACCTACCCTGATTGGAGATGGGGGGGATCTGGAGGTCATGACCCTTTGCGGCAATGTCCTTTGCATCCGTTACTACGGAACCTGTGGAAGTTGCCCGAGTTCCCAGACCGGCACACTCATCGCCATAGAAAATCTGGTGCGAACCATTGAACCGGAAATAGAAGTCGTTTCGGTCTGAATCAAGTAAGACTTGCTGATCTGAGAATATCCTGACCGACGAAGGATTGCGGTGGGTGAGTCGATGAAAATATCGGGCATGAAAATTGCTTGAAAACTTGATACGAGGTTTTCATGGGGCACGCATCGAAAAAGATTGATGGGGGATACCTGTGACGAATGTAATGCGAAAAGAGGGCAACGTGGAACTGGTGACGATCTACGAGATCAGCAAGGTGCTCGGTTCGTCCCTGGACCTGCAAAAAACGCTCAGGGAAGTCCTCAATCTCCTGGCATCCCATCTCAGGATGGATCGCTGTATGGTGGCGTTGTTGCAGGAGGACAACATTCTGCACGTTGTTGGTGCATCAGGAATGACGGAAGCGGAGGTCAAGAGAGGTTTTTTCAGGATTGGCGAGGGGGTCATGGGGCAAGTGGTGAAATCGGGGATGACCATCGTCGTTCCAGACATTTCCAGGGAACCCGTTTTTCTTCACAAAACCGGGCCTCGTACGATCCAGGAGGGTGAGGTCATTTCGTTTATCGGGGTTCCAATCAAAGTGGGGCGGGAATCCATTGGAGTGCTGGGTGTGGATCGACATCTCAATGGGGAGCCCCAGAACTTCCAGAGTGATTCGAGATTTTTATCGATGGTAGCCAATCTGATCGGACAGACCGTCAGATTGCATCAAAGCATTTCCAAGGAGAGACAACAACTCCTGATGGAAAAAAACCAGCTCCAGAAAGAATTGTATGGCAAATATAGCCTCGATAATGTCATCGGGGTGAGCAAACTGATGCAGGGGGTATTTGCCGAGGTGCATCAGGCCGCGCCCGGAAAATCGACCATTTTGCTGCGGGGCGAGAGCGGGACGGGAAAGGAAGTCATTGCTCGATCGATCCACTATATGAGTCCCCGGAAAGACAAGCCGTTTATCAAGGTCAATTGCGCAGCGCTTTCCGAAACCTTGCTCGAATCCGAGCTTTTCGGTCATGAAAAGGGTTCATTCACTGGGGCCACTCAGGATCGTAAGGGGCGTTTTGAGATGGCCAATGGAGGCACTCTGTTCCTGGATGAAATCGGTGATATCTCTCCCAGTTTCCAGACCAAATTGCTGAGGGTGTTGCAGGAGCGTGAGTTTGAACGGGTCGGAGGTAATAAACCGATTCAGGTCGATATCCGATTGATTACGGCAACCAACAGGAATCTTGAGCAGGCCGTTTCCAAGGGGGAATTTCGTGCAGACCTGTATTACCGTATCAATGTGGTCAGTATCTTTTTGCCTCCGCTTCGGGAACGACGCGAAGACATTCCGCTCCTGGTTTCGTATTTCCTTGAAAAATTCAATGCGGAAAACCAGAGGAACCTTTCATTCTCCACCGATGCCATGAAAATCATGCTCGAGTGCTACTGGCCCGGAAATGTCCGGGAACTCGAAAACTGTGTCGAGAGAACGATGACCATGGCGCGCGGTTTGGTCATCAGGGAAATCGATCTGCCCTGCCAACAAGATAAATGTTTTTCAGTCGCATTGCGAAGTTATGTACAACCGGTCAGACCGGTGATTCCCATCGTGCCCAGGCATGAGGTGGAGGTGTCCGGGCCAGGGCCCGGCGACCATTCTGAAACAGAAACTCCTTCCAGGGAATTTGGCACGGAACGTGACCGACTGATCTGGGCGATGGAACAGTGCGGTTGGGTCCAGGCCAAAGCGGCACGACTTCTCAAACTGACCTCCCGTCAGATGGGCTATGCATTACAGAAACACAAGATCGAAATCAAGCGGTTTTAGTTTTTCTGATAGATTCCATGGGCGCCCCGCTGTGAATCCGATGTCGTATTTCTCACATAACTGACAAGGGTGTAGGGCTGTTGACAATATATTACCGATTGAATTTAAAGGAGATTTTTGGTTATTATGGTTGGCATGTTTGTTGCTCGTGACTCGGGTCATCAGAGTAACGAGCAGACCGCAAGGTCGGGAGGCAAACATGCACGAACAAAGGTTGAGCGAGGTGCTCCAGGCGGCGGCAGAGCATAAGGGGTGTGGGACGTCCAGTGATGGAGGAAAGGCCAGTTGTGGTTCTTCCGAGGGTCCCGCGGACATGTCGCCGGAGGTTTGGGAAAAGGTCAAGAATCACCCATGCTATAGCGAGGAAGCTCACCATCACTATGCGCGGATGCATGTGGCTGTGGCCCCGGCCTGTAATATTCAATGTAATTACTGTAATCGCAAGTACGATTGTGCCAACGAGAGTCGTCCTGGGGTCGTCAGTGAAAAGTTGACACCGGAACAGGCTTCCAAAAAAGTCCTGGCCGTGGCTTCCACAATACCGCAGATGACGGTGCTGGGGATTGCCGGCCCTGGCGATCCACTGGCGAATCCCGACAAGACCTTCAAGACCTTCGAGTTGATTTCCAGGGCTGCGCCGGATATCAAGTTATGCCTTTCAACCAATGGATTATCCCTCCCCGATCATGTGGACACGATCAAATCCTTCAATGTCGACCATGTGACGATCACCATCAATATGGTGGATCCTGCAGTGGGCCAGCATATTTATCCCTGGATATTCTGGAATCACAAACGTGTGACCGGGATTGAAGCGGCACGGATTTTGACGGAGCGTCAGATGCTTGGCCTGGAAATGCTGACGGCGGCTGGAATTCTTTGCAAGGTGAATTCCGTCATGATTCCCGGGATCAACGACAAGCATCTGGTGGAAGTGAATCGTGCAGTCAAGTCCCGTGGGGCGTTCCTGCACAACATCATGCCGCTGATATCGGCGCCGGAACATGGCACTGTGTTCGGTTTGAACGGCCAAAGGGGACCAACCGCGCAGGAATTGAAATCACTCCAGGATGCCTGTGAAGGCGAAATGAACATGATGCGCCATTGTCGGCAGTGTCGGGCCGATGCGGTCGGTTTGCTGGGTGAGGATCGGAGTGCTGAATTCACCACCGAAAAGATCATGGAAATGGAGGTGGAGTACGACATCGAAAAACGGCGCGCCTATCAGGAAATCGTCGAGCAGGATCGACAGGAAAAAGTCGCGGCAAGAAATGCAGAGATGGAAGCGCTTGAAGAGGAATTTTCTTCCGTGAAAATCATGGTGGCAGTGGCAACCAAGGGAAGCGGTCGAATCAACGAACATTTTGGTCACGCCAACGAATTTCAGGTGTATGAGGTCGGAACCGATGGCGCCAAGTTTGTGGGCCATCGGCGTGTCGACCTCTATTGCCAGGGGGGCTTTGGAGAAGAAGAGGCCCTGCCAACGGTAATTCGGGCCATCAATGACTGTGTGGCGGTATTCGTCGCAAAAATTGGTGCATGTCCCAGGGATGAACTGACTGCGGCTGGAATCGAACCAGTCGATAAGTATGCCCATGAGTTCATTGAACAATCCGTGGTGAGATATTTCAAGGCTTACCTTGGAAGAATCAAGTCGGGAGAGATTGTGCCCGTGGACCGGGGGGATGCGGATATTCGTCAGGGTGCCTATATTGCGGCATGAATCAGATTAATTTTGAGAGAAAAGGAAAACCTCATGTCGTACAAGATCATTTCATCACAGTGCACGGCCTGCTCAGCCTGCGAGCCAGAATGTCCGAATGTGGCTATCTATGAGAAGGATGGTACTTTTGTGATCAACCCCAAGAAGTGCACGGAATGTATCGGTTACTTTGACGACGCCCAATGTGTGGCGGTGTGTCCGGTGGAAAATACCTGTGTGATCGATAACAGTTATCCCCGCTACCAGGCACAGGCATAGGTGAAACCATGAACATTACAGTGACGCCCGGTGCGGAAAAATTTATTCGTCAGATGGTACGATTCAACGGGGGAAACGCTTGCGGTTTCAGGCTATCTGTCACTGCAGGAGGGTGCTCCGGCCTGTCCGCAGAGTTTACCGTGGAACCCGAGCCCAGGGCAGGTGACAGCATCGTCATGGCAGGGCCCATAAAACTATTCCTGCCGGCAGAAAGCCGACTGTTACTGGACGGCGTCACCATCGATTACCTCGATACGCCCACCAAGTCAGGCTTCTCTTTTGTGGATCCTAAAGCTTCTCCCTGCGCCTGTAGCAGCAGTATGCCTGCGGGGGTGGCGAGTGTGGATGTTTCTTCGATCAAGAGGAACGGATGATTGGCTACGGCGGACGAATCCTGGCTTGAAGTTGCCTGTTTGGGGGGTGGGCTTACCGTCGAAGTTGAAAATTACCTTCGTCTGGCCAGTCTTTCCTATGCCGAGGATGATCTGGCTGAATCTTATCTCGGGCGGGCCATGGCAGTGGCCCCTGATCACGCCGCAGTCTTGATTGGTTACTATCGTTTTTATTTTTACAAAGGTCGTCTACTTGACGCGCTTGGTATTGCCAGGAGATGTCTGAAGAAAGCGGCAAAGGATAATGGGTTGTCCTCTGACTGGCGAAGAGTCGGTTGCAAGGATGCAAATTTTGGCAGTTACGAAGCGATATTGCCCAGATTTTATTTGTTTACACTCAAGGCCTATGGATATCTCAACCTGCGTCTGGGTTGCCTGGCCGAAGGGAGGGAAGTCATCGTAAAACTCCTGGAACTTGATCCCGGCGACAAGATAGGATCCAAAGTTCTTCTTGATGTTCTTGAGCGAATGGGAAAGGACGATGAAGACTGAAATCATCGAGACCAAAAATTGGCAGGGTGTTGATCTTGATTGTTCCTCATGCCCCAGTTTTGGCAGCCATTGTCGTCTGATGGAGGCCTGTGTCGAAGATCGTTATGCAAAAAGGATCGATCGATTCTTCGACTGGAATCCGGGAGCCGCGAAAAACTATCTGGGCCATCCCTATTTTGAAGTGAGGGCGGTGGCCGCAAAGCACGTCGAGGTGGAATTATTGCCGCTGCTGATGAACGATCGGGACGAGACCGTGCGATGGAGCGTGGCAATGCGTTTACCCACCGACTATTTGATCGAAATGCGGTCTGACCCTGATCGTGACGTAAGAATCAGAGTGGCGGACAGACTCGATGAAAGAAGCATCGGTTCCATGTTGGATGATCATGATTATTTTGTCAGACAGATTGTAGCGCGGAGAATGCCTGCCCGATTGTTGACGTTGATGATGAATGATCCCGATCGTGAGGTCAGAAAGATCGTAGCATCACGAATCGGTGAGGAGTGCCTTGATAAAATGCTGGTGGATGAAGACCCGACCGTGAGACTGGTAGTAGTACGACGCATTCATCCAACCCGACTACCGCTGCTGATCGACGATGAAGATTGGCGGGTGAGATATGAAGTGGCAGGGCGTATAGGAATGGCGTATCTGAAACGATTTACTGTTGATTTTGATGAGGCAGTGAGGGATATGGCATTGTCTCGACTCGCCCAGGAGATGGAAAATGGCAAAAATTAGTCGGGACAGTGATGTGGTGGAATTGACCGGTCCTCCCTGGTTCGAATACGGACAAAAAGTGCGGGTGATCAAGACCATCAGAAACGATGGTACCTTTCCTGGGAAAGACATTGGAGAAGTTCTGGTCAGGAAGGGAGATATGGGCTATGTGACCAGCATCGGTACCTTTTTGCAACAGTTTTACATCTATGGCGTTGATCTCATCGATCACGGTTACCGGGTGGGACTGCGTGGTAAGGAACTGGAAAAAATAGAGACTTTCATCGATGCGACGATCGAAACTTGAAGTGTTGTCGTATTTGTGCGGCCGGTCATTTTTTTGGTTTTTCATGAGCGCCATAGTAACTGAAATGACCCTCCCTGGCGGCTTGTGCACGTGCGCCCGAGATGATTTCTGCCGTAAAGTTTCTGGGCGCAGGCCTTGAAACCTGTTTACTGAGACGGGGACTGCCGCAGGCGGGACAAACCACCTGGGTTGATTTAGAAACCAGTTTCTCGAAAAAGAGGTGGCATTCGCAGCATTGATAGTCGTAGATCGGCATTTCGGATTCTCGGTAGCTTGGTTTTGAAAATAAGGGGTGTATTTGTCACGACCGTCTCAGGAGGTTCAGACACTCCAGGGTGCTGGCCATGTCAAGGGCGGTAAAATCGTCGAGATTCCTGAGATCGACCGATGCTCCTGCCTTCAACAATTTCTTGACCACGGCATCTTTTCCGCTCGAAGCGGCGTACATGAGGCAGGTCGAACCATTGTCATTTCGATGATCAAGGTCTATTCCCCCGGCAATCAGAAGATCCATGAGGTCAAGTTGTTCGCTGTAACAGGCGAACCAGAGGGCCTGGTTCCCATCGCTGTTTTTTTGGTCGAGTTGCGCGCCTGAAAGGAGAAGGTCGGCAACAATCGGGATATTTCCCTGTCGGGAAGCGTGCATGAGCGGGGTCATTCCATTGGGCAAGATCGAATTGACTTGGTTGAATCCGTGTTCTTCAAGCCAGATCTGGAGCTGGCTTTTGCAATACACGTGGGACCAGCCATGATAGCCGCCATTGAGGCTGTAAACTTCCATGAAACCAAAATCCAGAAACATTTTTCCCTGAATCAGGCTGGCTTGGCCGTGATAGCAGTAGAAAAGAAGGGGGGTGTTTTTAGGAAGTTGCACGATTAGTTTTTCAAGGGTACTGCCGTCCGCGTGTAGCGCTCTGTCGATATGCCCCGTTTCATAATCTGCCTTACTGCGCAGATCGATGAGAATTCCCCCGGGCAATGTGGCGAAATTCTGAATCTGGTCGGCACAAATCCGCTGCACGGTTTTTTCCATGGTCATTTTCCCCGCAGATCTGCGGCTTCAGCCTCGAAGAACTCGATGGTTGCCATCAGATACCCTTCCTCAGCAATTTATCCACCTTGCTGCGCACGATCTCAATGGTCAGAGGTTTCGATACCAGATCCTCGGCACCGGATTTGATGCAGGTGAGCGCAAGGGGAATATCCTTGGGTTCACAAACAACCAGAATCTTGACCTCTGGAATTTTGTCCTTGAGCATGTCAAGAACGGTTATTCCCTGATTCAGAACGATGCTGATGCCAAGAATCAGAAGGTCTGGTTTCCACTCGATACTTTTTGTCAAGGCTGCTGCAAGGGTGGGAATATCGTGGGTTTCATTTTCATCATGGAGTATGAATTGCAAGGCGGCACGCGTGATTTCGTCCGGGTCCACAACAAAAATTCGTTTGTTATCCACAGCCATGGCACTGTCAACGCCAATTTGCATGTCATTGCTCCCTTCAATCGTGATGCTTTCAGAGAAAGCAATATCCATTCCAATCATGCTCTGTTCGTTGATTCTAAAAAACATGCTTCGGCGATACCGGGTGAAATTGAACGGCGAGGAAACCGATGTCGGTGATGGTTTGGACAATTATGTATGCATGAATACCAACAGTCTGTACGTTTTGCAACAAGAGATAAGACCTGGATGTTGGGCGGGTATAAATAATTAATCGATATTTATCATAAAGATATAAAAAATATTCAATTATGGCATGCTCGTTGCTACTCATTGGGTCATGAAGCAGGTTTGCTTTTGATAACTGTACTCCAAGGAGAATGAGATGGCTGATTTGAGACAGATTGCATTTTATGGGAAGGGTGGGATCGGGAAGTCGACGACTTCGCAGAACACGCTGGCGGCGTTGGCGGATTTGGGGCAGAAGATTCTGATTGTGGGGTGTGATCCGAAGGCGGATTCGACGCGATTGATTCTGCATGCGAAGGCGCAGGATACGATTTTGAGTCTGGCGGCGGATGCGGGGAGCGTAGAGGATCTGGAGTTGGAAGAC